>NZ_ATHI01000029.1 GCF_000422245.1 Alkalidesulfovibrio alkalitolerans DSM 16529 | reverse complement strand
GGCCAGAAGGGGATGGGCCATGGTGTCGCCAACTCCTTTACGATCCGGCCAGGGAAGCCCTGAGGGCCGCGATCTTGTATGCGTAGTAGGGATTCTCCGCTCCGCCCGGAAGATCGGCCAGGGCCTCGAAGGCGGCGAGCGCCTCGGCCTTGTTTCCGGCTGCTTCGGCGGCCACGGTCGTCTGCACGAGAATGATGTTCATGAAGGTCTGGGGCGCTTTGGTCCGCATGCCATTCAGCACGCGCAGGGCCTCGTCGGCCTTGCCGTCCTTGAGCAGGGCGGCCGCGCGGCCGAGCCCGGCTGTCAGAGCCAGGGCTTTTTCAGCCGAACTCTCGATGGTTGCATAGGCCGTCGCGGCCGTGGTGTAGTCACCTGACTCCATGGCCGCGTCGGCCAGGAGGAATTGTGCGTTCAGGCGCAGGTCCTTGGGCGCGCTGGCCGCAAAAGCCGTGAGCTCCTTGACCTGCGTAGCGCCGGAGTCCATGGCCATGATTTCGCCGAGTCTGTCGATGGCCGCGCGGGTGGTGCGTTCGTCGTACCAGCGGTAGCCCGCGATGAGCACGGCCACGAGCACCGCGCCGACGATGCCCGCGATGATTGTCTTCAGATTGGCCGTCAGCCACTGGGGCATTCCGGTGTCGGCCTGGATGGGCTCCAGCGGGCGCTGGGCATTGGACGTCGAACTTTGGTCAGCGGTCATGCAGGGGGGGCCTCCGTATGATTTTACGAAAATGAAGGTTGTCTGTACGCCTAAATGACAAAAAGATCAAAAAGATTCTTCCAGAGTTCTCGCTCCGCGCCGAGAGTTCGTGTCAAGCTACCGACGCGACATGAAAAAAGGGGACGCCGCCAGTCTGTTCGGCGGCGTCTCCTCGTCGAAAAGAGTTATGGCCCGAGGTTCCCTGTGGCGTCAAGACATGACAAATTTGATTGTCCGGAAACACATCTTGGCGGTGCCTTCTGCTTTTGCCAAGACAGGGGCGATCTGATAGCAAGCGAACGATGGACGGCTCGCCCCGGGCGGGCCGCCACAGGCCCACGTGGAGGACGGAGAAGATGATTCGGGAAGATTTGAGGGGCAGGATGCGTTCGCTCGCCAGGGCCGGACGTGAAGCCTCGCGGGCCATGGCCCGGGCGGGCGGAGCGCGCAAGGACGCGGTGCTGTTCGAGGCGGCCCGGCTGCTCGACGAGCGCCGCAAGAACATCATGGAGGCCAACGATCGCGATCTTTCGGCCGCGCGCGACGCTGGCATGGATTCGGCCAAGCTGGACCGCTTGGCGCTGACCCCGGCCGTGATCGACTCGATGATCGCGGCCTGCCGCGAGGTCGCGGGCCAGGACGATCCCGTGGGGGCCATCGAGTCCATGACCAAGCGGCCCAACGGGCTCATGGTCGGCCGTATGCGCGTACCGCTCGGCGTCGTCTGCATGATCTACGAGTCGCGGCCCAACGTGACCATCGACGCGGCCATCCTGTGCCTGAAGGCGGGCAATGCCGTGATCCTGCGCGGCGGTTCCGAGGCCTTTCATTCCAACCAGGCGCTCGGCAAGGTGCTGCGCGACGCCCTGGTTTCGCAGGGGCTTCCCGCCGACGTGGCCCAGGTGCTTAACACCACCGAGCGCGAGGCCGTCAGCCACCTCCTGAAGCTCGACGACTACATCGACGTGGTCATCCCGCGCGGCGGAGAAGGGTTGATCCGGGCCGTGGTGGAGCAGGCCACCATGCCCGTGCTCAAGCACTACAAGGGCGTGTGCCATCTCTACGTCGATGCCGGAGCCGACCTGGATCAGGCCTTGCACATCGCCATGAACGGCAAGTGCCAGCGGCCCGGCGTGTGCAACGCCCTGGAATGCCTGCTCGTGCACGAGTCTGTGGCCCGCTCCTTCCTGCCTCGCGTGGCCGAGGGCCTGGGCGCGGCGGGTGTGGAATTTCGGGCTTGCCCGGCCTCTCTGCCGCTGCTTGGTTCCGGGGCCAGGGAGGCCGCGCCCGAGGATTGGGGGCATGAATTCCACGCCCTTGTTCTGGCCGTGCGCGTGGTTTCCGACATGGACGCGGCCCTGGCCCACATCGCGGCCTACGGCTCGAATCACACAGAGGCCATTTGCACCCGCGACCACGCCCGGGCCATGCGCTTCCTGCGCGAGGCCGACGCCTCCATGATCGCGGTCAACGCCTCCACGCGCTTCAACGACGGCGGCCAACTCGGGCTTGGGGCCGAGATAGGCATCTCCACCTCCAAGCTGCACGCCTACGGCCCCATGGGCGCGCGCGAGCTGACCTCGACCAAGTTCGTGGTCCTGGGCGAGGGGCAGGTCAGGAACTGATGCGGCTCGGGATTTTCGGCGGCACCTTCAATCCCGTGCACTGCGCCCATCTGCGTATGGCCGTGGAGGCGCGCGAGGCGCTCGATCTCTCGCGCGTCGAGTTCGTGCCCGCCGCGCGGCCGCCGCACAAGTCCGGCGGCATCCTGGATTTCGAGGCGCGCTGCCGGTTGCTCGAAGCGGCCCTGGCGAGTTGCCCCGGCTTCGCGTTGAGCCGCGTGGAGGCCGGGCGGCCGGGGCCGTCCTATACGGTGGACACCCTGGCCGACTATGCCCGCCGTCACCCTGACGACGAACTGTTCTTCATCTGCGGAGCCACGGACCTGGTGAGCCTCGGGCTGTGGCATCGCGGCCGGGAACTGCCGCGCCACGCCGCGCTGGCCGTCTTGCCCCGGCCGGGCGCGACCCGGGCCGAGGCCGAGGCCTTCGTGCCCCGGTTCTGGCCCGGCGCGCGCGAGGAGAGGGCCGGCGTGTGGCGGCTGCCCGAGGGCGGCGCGGTGCATCTTCTGGACGCGCCGCTGCTCGATATCAGCGCTACGCTCGTCCGGGCGCGGCTGCTCGCGGGCCAGAGCCTCAAATGCCTAGTGCCGCCGGAGGTGGAGGAGGGGCTTTCAGCCCTTTCGCCCGAGGCCCTGGCCCCCTGGCGGGGCGAGGCCCGCGCCTGATCAGGGCAGTCTGTCAGGCGGGCAGGAGGCCGAAGACTTCGTCGGCCGTGATGGACGCCAGGCACTCGTGTCCGCGCGCGCAGGCCGCGCCGCCGTGCAGGTCGCAAGGGCGGCAGGGCAGGGGACGCTCGACCACTGCATCCCCAGGACCGGAGGGGTAGAAACCCCAGTGGCGCGTGGTGGGGCCGAAAAGCGCTGTCACGGGCGTGCCCACGGCCGTGGCCAGATGCATGGGGCCTGAGTCGCCCGTGACCAGGGCGCTCGCCTGGGCGAGCAGAGCGCAGGTGGCGCGAAGGCTCGTCGCGTTCGTCAGGTCGCGCTTTCCCGCGTGCCCGCGTAGGAAGGGGTCCTTGCTCATGCCCAGCACCAGATAGTCGCGTCCGGCACGCTCCAAAAGCTCGATCAGTTCCAGCCAACGCTCCTTGGGCCAAGCCTTGTTCACGTGCGTTGCGTAGGGGTGCAGGGCCACGAAGGGCGAGGCCATGTCCTCGGTGCGCAGGAACTCCAGGGCCTTTCGCGTCTCTTCCTCCGAGACGCGGATGACCGGGACGAGTTCCTCGGCCGGGGGCGGCTCCTTCTCCAGGGCCAGGGCGTAGCGCTGCGGCACGTTGCAGCGCAACAGCCGCGCGGCCGCGAACCCCGGCCTGAAGGCCCGGTACAGGCGGCGCATGAGCGAGAGCTTGGGATATTTGCGGTATCGTCCCTTCCACAGCGAGGCCAGGAGCAGGGTACGGCCGTTGGCGTGCAGGTCCACGAGCGGCAGCCCGCCACGGCTCTTGGCCAGCCGCGAGCAGATCGAGAACCACTCCGAGCGCACCTTGGCCTCGTCAAGGGCCACCACCTCGGCCACGGCCGGGTGGCCCTCGAAGACCGGCGCGAAGCGGGCGCGGGTCACGACGCAAAAGCGCATGTCCCGGGTGCGGCCCCAGTAGTCCAGAACGCCCGTGGTCAGCACCACGTCGCCGAGCGCGCCGAGGCGAACGGCCACGGCGTCCACGGACCGGTTCGGTTTTTCGCTCACCGGGCGTCCTCCCGGCCCTGCTCCACGAGATCGCGCACCACGGCGAAGGCCTCCTCGGGCGTGACATCGGTCATGCAGCGGTGGTGCCCTTCGGGGCACGTCTTGTGGCCGTGCAGGCCGCAGGGGCGGCAGGGCAGGGGCGTTTCCAGCACGCGGCTCCGGCCGCGCGGGAAGAACCCCAGCGAGCGCACCGTGGGGCCGAAGAAGGCGGCCACGGGCGTCTTTTGCGCCCAGGCCAGGTGCATGGGGCCGGAGTCGTTGGTGGCGTAGGCGTCGAGCCTGCCGAGCACGGCAGCGAGCACGGGCAGGGAGAGCCTGCCGGAGAAGTCCGTCAACCCGGCGCTGTCTTTGCCGCGCATGGCCGCGCGCACGGCGCGCGCCGTGTCCTCCTCGCCCGGGCCGGCGAAGAGCAGGACCGTGAACCCGGCCGTGAGGCAAAGATCGGCCAGCCGCGCGAAATGCGGTGCGGGCCAGCGTTTGGTGGGCCAGACCGAGCCTGGGTGCAGGCCGATCAGCGGCCCGCTCAGGCCGTGAAGGAGCGCCTCGGCCTCGCGAAGCGCCGCGTCCGGCAGGACGAGGCCGGGCCAGGCGGCGTGATCGTGAAGCCCCAGCGCCTCGGCCAGGCCGAGCAGCCGTTCGATCTCGTCCAATTCCTCGAAACGGCGCGGCACAGCGCGGGTGTAGGCCAGGCGGTTGAAGAGCGGCGCGTCGTAACCCACGCGCGTGGCGATGCCCGAGGACAGGGCCACCAGGGCGCTGCGAAGGCTCGTGTGGGCCGAGACCATGAGGTCGAATCCCTGGCCGCGCAGCATGCGTCCCAGGCGGATGGCCCCGGCAATCCCCTTGTCCGCGCCGCGTTTGTCGATCTCCACGACGCGCGAGAACTCGGGCTGAGCGGAAAAGAGGCCGCCAAGGCCCTTGCGCACGAAAAAAGTCATCTCGGCACTGGGCCAAGCGCGCTTGAGCGTCGCGGCTAGGGGCAGCGTGAGCACTGCGTCGCCCAGAAAGGCGGTCTGCCACAGGGCGATGCGGGAAAAGGGGCCGGTGGGCGGAGTTTTTCGCGAGTCCATGGGTGGGGCAGGTATGCGCCATTTGGCCCCGCGCGGTCAAGGCGCGGGTGCTTGCGGGAAGCCCGTCCGTCTGCTAGTGGCTTCGGTTCGAGCCGCAGCAAGGATTTCCCGTGTGCGGTCCGGATCGAACATGCTGGTACTTATCCTCGCCGTGGGGCTCGCCACGCTCATCTCCTTCTTTTGCTCGCTGAGCGAAGCCGCGCTGTATTCCATATCCTGGGCCAAGATCGAGGGGCTGCGCCGCGAAAAGCGTCGCTCGGGAGACGTCCTTTACGAGTTGCGCCAGGACATCGAGAAGCCCATTTCCGCCATCCTGACTCTGAACACCGTGGCCAACACGGCCGGAGCCTCCGTGGCCGGGGCGGCTGCGGCGGGCGTCTTCGGGACGCAGAACCTGCTGTTCTTCGCCATCGTCTTTACGGTCATCATCCTGATCTTCGGCGAAATCATTCCCAAAACCATCGGCGTGCTTTACTGCCGCCAAGTGGCTCCGGTGCTGGCCTGGCCCATCAGATGGATGGTGCGCGTTTTCTCGCCCGTCACCTGGCTGCTGGGCTTCGTGGTGGGTTTTCTCAAGGACAAGAGCGGCGGCCCGCAGACCACGGAAGAGGACATCAAGGCCATCGTCAGCCTGACGCGCAAGGCCGGGCTTCTCAAACCCTACGAGGAACTGTCCATCCGCAACATCCTGACCCTGGATAAAAAGCGCGTTGAAGACGTCATGACCCCGCGCACGGTGGTCTTTTCCCGGCCCGCGAATCTCAGCGTGTCCGAGGCCATGCGCGAGGACGGCATGTGGCCGCACAGCCGCGTGCCCGTCTGGGAGGACGACTCCGAAGACATCGTCGGGCTGGTCTACCGCCGCGAGGTGCTCGAAGCCTTGGCCAAGGACCGCCACGGCGCGACCCTGGCCCAACTCATGAAACCGGTGGAATTTATCCTGGAATCCTTGACCCTGGACCGTGCGCTTATTAAGTTCCTCGAATCCCGCACGCACCTGTTCGTCGTGCTCGACGAGTACGGAGGTTTTTCTGGCGTTATTACGTTGGAAGACGTGCTGGAGGAAATATTGGGCAAGGAAATCGTCGACGAGACCGACCAGGTGGCCGACATGCGCGAACTGGCCCGCCGACGGCGCAAGACCCTGACCCAGTCCAGATCGTGATATCCTTCGGAGGACATACATGGCCAAGCGTTCAAGCAAGTCCATCTATCTCGTCGCCGCCGCCCTGTTCCTGACGGGGTTCGGCTGGCTGTTGTTCTCCGGGCTGACCGGCGACAGCGTCTATTTCGTCAACGTCTCCGAGGCGCTGGCCGTTGAGGCCAAGGGCGAGTTGAAGCAGGCCCGGCTGTTCGGCCAAGTGCTGCCCGACGACCTTTCGCGCAAGGAAGGCGGGCTCGGGGCAGTATTCACCCTGGCCGACAAGGACGACCCCGCAAAGACCATGCGCGTGGATTACACCGGCGTGGTTCCCGACACATTCACTCCCGGCGTCGAAGTCATCGTGGAGGGCCGTATGGGTCCTGAAGCCTTCATGGCCACCACGCTGATGACCAAGTGTCCGAGCAAGTACGAGAAGATCCGCGAGGAAGAGAAGGCCTCTCTCAAGGGCTAGCCGTCTTCTCTCCTTCGAAACGGCCTGCCGGGCCAAAACCTCCCGCGACAAAGGACGCCGCATGCACGCTATCGCCTATTGGGCTCTTCTTCTGGCTCTCTTCGTTTACCTTTTCTCCGGCGGAGCCGCCGCGTTCCAGGCCCTGCGCGGCGAGAGGGGTTTCGGCCCCTGGATCGAGCGGGGCAACTTCCTGGCCGTGGCCTCGGTCACGCTGTCCTCGCTGCTGCTCCTGCTGGCCTTCGTGCGCCAGGACTATTCCCTCAAGTACGTGCACGACTACTCCGATTCGACCCTGCCGCTGTTCTACGCGGTCACGGCCTTTTGGGCCGGGCAGGCCGGATCGCTGCTCTTCTGGGCCTGGCTCGTGGCGCTCATGGGCCTCGTGTTTCAGGTCACGCCGAGCTACCGCGCCATGCCGACCGCCACGAAGAACACCTACTGGCTGCTCTTCCTGGCCGTACAGGCGTTCTTCCTGCTGCTCCTGAGCGCCTGGAGCAACCCCTTCATCGAGTTCGCCGTGCCTCCGGCCGACGGCCGGGGCCTGAACCCGCTTCTGCGCAACCCCGGCATGATCTTCCACCCGCCGCTGCTCTTCCTGGGCTACGCGGGCTTCACCGTGCCCGCCTGTCTGGCCCTGGCCAGCCGCCTGTCCGGTGAGAACCATGACTGGCTGCCCGTGGGCCGCGTCTGGAACCTCTTCTCCTGGATATTCCTGACCGCGGGCATCGTGCTCGGCGGCTGGTGGGCCTACATGGAGCTCGGCTGGGGCGGTTACTGGGCCTGGGATCCGGTCGAGAACGCCTCGCTCCTGCCCTGGTTCGCCTCCTCGGCCCTGATCCACACCCTGATCGTCCAGGAACGGCGGGGCAGCCTGCACAACACCAACATCTTCCTGATGATGCTCTCGCTTCTGACCTGCATCTTCGCCACCTACCTTGTGCGTAGCGGCGTGGTTGATTCGCTGCACGCCTTCGGCGGCACCGGCGTGGCCGTACCGCTGATCGTTTCCATGCTTTTCGGCTTGGCCCTGACCCTGATCGCCCTGGTCGTCACGCCCGGTCCGCAGGGCCGCGACATGCCCGGCCTGCTCACCCGGCCCGGCTTTCTGCTACTCACGGCCTGGCTCTTCCTGGGCCTTGGCCTCGTGGTCGGACTCGGCACCATGTGGCCAGTCATAAGCTCCCTGTGGAGCGAGAACACCGTGGGACTGGACGCGAACTTCTACAATCGCGTCTGCCTGCCGCTCTTCGCGGTCATCGCGCTTTTGCTCGTGCCGTGTCCCTGGCTGAACTGGAAGGACGGGCAGGGGTTGAAGGCCGGAGCCAAGATCGCCCTGGCCGCGCTGCTTCCGGCGGCGGGCGTCATGGCCCTGTTCGGCTACACCATGCCCGTGGCCCTGCTCGCCGGCGCTGCCGGAGGAGCCGCCCTCGTGGGGCTGGCCGTGCTGCTCGCCACCGACGCCTCGGTCAGGAAGCGCATGCGCGGCGTGGGCTTCGTCGGCGTGCACATGGGGCTTGCGCTGGTCGTGATCGGCGTGGCCGTGTCCGGGCCGTATTCCGAGGCCGTGGAGGCGGTGCTCGATCCGGGCGAGTCCGTGACCATCGACGGCTACGTCTTCACCTACCACGACATGCGCGAGTTCGAGCGCGTCGGCATGTCCGGCATCCAGGCCCGCGTCCAGGCGACCAAGGACGGCCGCGAGGTCGGCGTGCTGCGCCCCGAGCGCCGCATCTACCGCAATTTCGACCAGCCGTTCGCCGAGGTCGAGGTCATTCCCTCCTTGGGCAAGGAGTTGTACGCCGTGCTCCTGGCCGTGGACCGGCAGCATCGCGCCTCCTTCAAACTCTCGGTCAACCCCCTGGTCAACTGGGTCTGGATCGGTTCGACCCTGATGTGTCTGGCGGGATTCTTGTGCATGCGCGGCGTGCACAGGCGCGAAGGGACGGCGAATGGGCGAGGCTAGGGGCGCCGCCCCGCTCGTTTCCTGCTCGGGCGTGGCCAAGTTCTACGGCCACAAGCTCGTCTTCAAAGGCGTGAGCCTGAGCGTCCTGCCCGGCGAGATCTGGCTCCTGGCCGGAGAGAACGGCGCGGGCAAGTCCACGCTTTTGCGCCTTCTGGCCGGTCTGGCCCGGCCCGACGCAGGCGCGGTCGAACGCGGCGCGCGAGCGGGCGGCGTCGGCCTGCTCGGTCACGAGACCTTCATCTATCCGCACCTGAGCGCCCTGGACAACCTGCGGTTCTGGGCCGGACTGCACGGTTGCGCCGCCGATCACGAGACGCTGCTCGCGATCCTCTCGCGCGTGAACCTCGCGGCCGTGGCCGAGGAAAAGGCGGGCCGCTTCTCGCGTGGCATGGCGCAGCGTCTCGCCCTGGCGCGCGTGCTGCTGCTCTCGCCCGAACTCTTGCTGCTCGACGAGCCCGGCACAGGCTTGGACGTCCGCTCGCGGACCATGCTCGACCGCGAGATAACGGTCGCGCGCGACCGCGGCGCGGGGCTCGTGTGGGTCAGCCACCACGTGGCGCACGATCTGGCCATGGCGGACAAGGTCTTGCACCTGAAGGGAGGCCGCGCGGCCTTCTGCGGTCCGGCCGCGGAGTTCAGGCCCGAGGCGGAGGGGCTGTGCTGAGACCCGCCCTGGCCATAGCCTCCAAGGACTTGCGCATGGTCTTCGCGGCCGGGCAGGGACTTGCCCAGGCATTGCTGCTGGGCCTTCTTCTGGTCTTTCTTTTCAGCCTTTCGCGCGCACCGGGCGAGGCCACGCCAGCCCTTGCGGCCGCAGTCATCTTCTGGCTTTCCACGGCCTTCGCCCTGATCCTGTTCTGCAACACGCTCTACGGCTTCGAGGACGAAGCCGGAGCGCGCCAGGGGCTTTTGCTCTCGCCCGCGCCGCCGCAGGCCGTGTGGCTGGGCAAGGCTCTTGCCTGCATGGCGCTCCTGCTGTTGGTACAGGCCGTGTTCGCCCCGGCCGTGATCGTCTTTCTCGGCCAGGGACTCGGCGAGGGATTCGCCATGGGACTCTTTGGCATCCTTGTGGTCGATTGGGGACTTTGCTGCCTGGGCGCGCTCTTGGGCGCGCTGGCGCACGGGCAGTCGGCCAAGGAGTCGTTGCTCTCCATCATCCTGTTCCCGCTCCTGGTCCCGGCCCTTCTGGCCGGAGTCAAGACGCTCGCCTTCGCCCTGGGTGCCGAGGACATCGAGGGACCGATGCAGTGGCTCGCCCTGGGAGCGGCCTTCGATGCCCTGTTCACGGCCGGGGCCTTGGTGCTATACCCCTTCGTGTTCTGTGGAGACGAATGAAATGCGCATCCTGCTTGTCCTCGCCGCCCTGACCTTGTGTCTGGCCCAGTACATGATCTGGGTCTACGCGCCCATCGAGGCCACCATGGGGCTCGTGCAGAAGATATTCTACCTCCACCTGCCCATGTCCTGGTGGGCGCTCATTTCCTTTTTCCTGGTCTTCGTCGCCAGCATTCTCTATCTGGTGCGCGGCGAGGCCCGCTACGACCGCTTTGCGGGCGCTGCGGCCGAACTGGGCGTGCTCTTCACGAGTCTTGCGCTGCTCACGGGCATGTTCTGGGGCCGGGCGGCGTGGAACGTTTGGTGGACCTGGGATCCGCGGCTGACCACGACCCTGGTGATGTGGTTCGTCTACGCGGCCTACTTGGCGCTTCGCGGCGCGCCCATGCACGAAGGCAGGCGCGCCAAGGCCTGTGCCGTGCTTGGTATCGTGGCCTTCGTGGACGTGCCGCTGGTCTTTTATTCGGCCAGGATGTGGCGCTCCATCCACCCCGCGGTCATCGGGACCAAGGGAGGGGGCATGGAGCCCGAGATGTGGCACGCCATGGGCGCGAGCCTCGTCGCCTTCGGCCTTTTGTTCATTGCGCTGCTCGTGCTCAGGCTCCGCGTCCTCGCGGCCCAGGACGAGATTTCGGCGCGCACGGCCGTCCTGGCCGATGAAAACGTGTGAGGGAATGATGACCACGACCTATCTCATCGCCGCCAACGTGGCCGTCTGGCTCGGCCTGTGCGGTTACGTGGCCTTTTTGGCGGTCCGCCTGGCGGGCCTTGAGCGAAGCTTGAAACGTTTCGCCGCCTTGCGCGGGAACGAGGAGGTCCGGTCATGACGCGTGCCGCCAAATCCTCGGGAACGAACGGCGCGACCCCCGGCGCGATAGGCCCGGTCGGCGGGAAGGTGCTCGTGCTTCTGGTCGCGGCCTCGCTCGTGGTCATGTTCCTGTCCTCGTTGTTCTACCGCATGGAGAACCCCTCGCGCATCGTGGCTCCGCGCGAGCAGCCCCGCCAAGCCATGGGGGGCGGCGGCCCGGCAGCCATGTCAGAGGCCGACATGGAGGCCGTGCGCGGCCTGATGCAGCGGCTGGCCGAGAACCCGGACGACCCCGAAGCGCAGCTCGAACTGGCTCGTCGCTTCCTGGCCATGAACGCCTGGGACAGGGCCGCATCTTTCGCCCAGAGTGCGGTGAACCTCATGCCGACCAATCCCGAGGCGCTGAACCTTTACGGCGTGGCCCTGTTCCGCATGGAGCGCTACGCCGAGTCCGCGGCCATTCTGGAGCAACTCGTGGCGGTTGCGCCCGGAAACGTCATGGCCCTCTTCAATCTCGGCGTGATCTACAAGCATTACCTCGACAACCCGCTCGAAGGGGAGGAGCGCCTGCGCCGGGCCCTCGCGATCGAGCCAAAGGACGAGCGTGTGCGGGCCATGATCGAGGCCGAACTCGCCAGGGCTCCGGAACATTTGCAATAGGATTCGAACCGAACAATATTCGGCGAATCTGGCGTGTTGCGGGTGTTTGACAAAATTTGCCACTTCGTGGCAGAGATTCTTGCTTCCGTCAGGTGACGGGACATAGGCCAAGACGGCCGAAGCCGATTGTCGGCCCGGCCGCCCGCAAGGGGATACATCGTCGTGCATCTGCTTCAACCAGCATGGAGGAAGAGCATGTCCAAGAGACTGTTCAGTGTCCTGGTCGCGGCCCTGGCCGTGGCGCTTTTCGCCGCCCCGTCCTTCGCGGCCTCGGTCAAGATCGCCGTGGCCGCCCCCTTCACCGGCGCTGCCGCCCCTTATGGCGACAACGTCAAGGCCGGCGTCCAGATCAAGGTTGACGAGATCAACGCCGCCGGAGGCATCAACGGGAACAAGCTCGAAGTCGTCTGGATGGACGAGCAGTGCGATCCCAAGGAAGCCGCCACCGTCGCTCCCAAGATCGCCCAGGACAAGAGCATCCTGGCCGTCGTCGGCCACGTCTGCTCCTCCGCCCACTTGGCCGCGCTGCCCAACTACGTGCGCGCGGGCGTGGCCGCCATCTCCCCGACCGCGACCAACGTCGCCATCTCCGAGAAGAACCAGGACCGCGCGGGCAAGGTCTGGTCGTTCCGCAACGTGTACCGCGACGATTTCCAGGGCGTGTTCATGGCCCGCTACGCCAAGAACATGCTGGGCCTGAATTCCGTGGCCGTGTTCTATGAGAACAACGACTACGGCATCGGCCTGAAGGACGCCTTCTCCGCCGAAGCCAAGAAGATCGGCCTGAACGTCGTTGGCGAGGAAGCCTACGTCAAGGGCGCCCAGGACTTCGCGCCGCAGCTGACCAAGTTCCGCGCCGCCAACCCCGAGGGCATCTTCATCTCCGGCTACTACGGCGAGGGCGCGCTCATCGCCTCCCAGGCCAAGCAACTGGGCATGGACGTCGTCAAGCTCGGCGGCGAGGGCCTGGACAACGTTGACTACATCAAGCTCGCGCGCGATGCCGCCGAGAAGACCTACGTGGCCGTTCCCTTCATCGAGGACGTCGCCTCTCCCGAGGCCAAGCAGTTCATCGAGAAGTTCAAGGCCACCTACAAGCGCGACGCCGACTACATGAGCGTCAACGCCTACGACGCCACCGGCATCGTTGCCGAAGCCATCGCCAAGGGCGGCGCGGACCGCGAGAAGGTGCGCGAGGCCATGGCCGGCTTCAACGCCTCCAACCCCTACATGGGCATCGGCGGCAAGACCGTGTTCGACGAGAAGGGCGACTGCGAGAAGCCTGCGTTCGTGAAGATGGTCATTGACGGCAAGTTCGCCGCTGCGCCTAAACAGATGAACTAGCGGGCGGACCGGATCTGAAAGGGAAACAGGCTGGAAAACACATCCAGCCTGTTTCTTTTTCAAGGCGGCCCCCTTGGAGCGATCACCGTGCTCGAACAGCAACTTATCAACGGACTCACCCTGGGCGTGATCTATGCGCTCATCGCCGTGGGATACAGCATGGTCTACGGCGTCATCGAGCTGATCAACTTCGCCCATGGCGAAATCTACATGTTCGGCGCCTTTTTCTGCGCCACCTTCATCACCGTGCTCGGAGTGCCGTTCTTTCCGGCCATCGCCATGGCCATGCTCTGTTGCGGGTGTCTCGGCGTGCTGCTCGACATCATCGCCTACAGGCCGTTGCGCAAGGCTCCGCGACTCGCCGCGCTGATCACCGCCATCGGCATGTCCATTTTCTTGCAGAACCTGGCGATGATCATCTGGGGCAGCCGCCCCCGCCCCTTCCCCCAGGAGGCCCTTCCCACCTTCTTCCGCGAGACCGCGTTCTCCTTCTCCGGGGTGCACCTCAGCTGGCTGCAGGTCTTCATTTTCGCGCTGACAATCGTTCTCATGATCAGTCTGAACCTTGTCATCACCAAAACCAAGACCGGCACCGCCATGCGTGCTCTCGCCCAGAACCAGAAGGCCGCGGCGCTCATGGGCATCAACGTCAATCGAGTCATTTCCTTCACGTTTCTGATCGGTTCCTCCCTTGGCGCGGTGGCCGGCATTCTCGTTAGCGTTTTCTACAATACCATGTACCCGACCATGGGTTACAACGCCGGCGTGAAGGCCTTCTCGGCCGCTGTTTTGGGCGGGATCGGCTCGGTGCCAGGAGCCATGATCGGCGGCATCGTGCTCGGCGTGGCCGAAGCGCTCGGCGCGGGGTACATATCATCCCTGTACCGCGACGGCATCGCCTACGCGGTGCTTATCGCAGTCATCCTCTTCAAGCCCACGGGTTTCCTTGGAAAGTCCGTGCGCCAGAAGGCGTAAGACCATGACCATCTCCAAAACCATCAAGCGGGCCCTGTTCCTGGCGGTGCTGACGATTCCGTTTCTGCCGTTCGCCAGCGACTACGTGCTCCACGTGCTGACTCTCATCATGGTGTACATGGTCCTGGCCATGGGCCTGAACATCGTCACGGGCTTCATCGGCATGCTGGACCTCGGTTTCGTCGGTTTCTACGGCATCGGCGCCTACACCTGCGGGCTGCTGACCATGACCTACGGCTTGTCGCTGTGGATGCTGCTGCCGCTGGCGGCGCTCAACGGCATGGTCTGGGGCGTGTTGCGCGCCGCGCCGACGCTCAGGCTGTCGGGCGACTATTTCGCCATCGTGACCTTCGGCTTCTCCCAACTCGTGGTCCTGTTCCTGACGAACGAGATATGGCTCACGCGCGGCCCGCTCGGCCTGCCCGGCATCGAACCGGCGATCCTCGACCTGTCCTGGCTCTCGAAGATGCTGAATCCCGAATGGGACTGGTATTGGGAGTTCATCGGCGAGACGCCTTACTTCTACATGGGCCTGGCCATGGTCGTGGGCATCTTCCTGATGATCCGGCGCATCGAGGACTCCCGTGTCGGCCGCGCATGGTTCGCGATTCGCGAGGACCCCCTGGCCGCCGCCTCCGCCGGAATCGACGTGCAGATCTACAAGGTCATCGCCTTTGGCGTCTCCGCTTCCATCGGAGCCCTCGCAGGCAGTTTCCTGGCGCGCTGGACCATGTTCCTCTCGCCCGACATGTTCCAGTTCTGGGAGTCCTTCCTCGTGCTGTGCATGGTCGTGCTGGGCGGATTGGGCAACATGACCGGGTCGCTGATCGGCTCGGCCGTGCTCATCGCGCTGGGCGAGATCCTGCGCGAGGTGCTCCCTCGCCTGGGCATGCCGGCCGAGACCCGCTTCATCGTTTACGGTATGATCATGGTGCTCATCATGCGCTTCAAGCCTTCCGGTTTCATGCCAAGAATCGCCGATGCCGCGCTGCAAAATCCGATCATCATCGAACTGCGCCGCACGCTCAAGGCCAAGGGGATCGTCTGATATGGCCGCCCAGACCAAAACGCCGCTACTCCAGGTCGATTCCATCAGCAAACAGTTCGGGGGGCTCATGGCGCTCTCCGACGTCTCCTTCGACGTCATGCCCGGTCGGATCATGGGACTCATTGGCCCCAACGGAGCGGGGAAGACGACGCTCTTCAACTGTATCGCCGGGGTCTACACTCCCACCAAGGGGCGACTCCTGTTCGACGCTCCCGACGGGCAGAGGCTGACCAACGGCTTCAAGCCCGAAAAGATGACGGCGCTGGGCATCGCCCGCACGTTCCAGAACATCCGGCTCTTTTCCGAGCTGACCGTGTTGGACAACGTGCGCATCGGACGGCACTGCCGCACGTCCGCCGGAGTCATCGGGGCCATATTCCGGAACAAGAGCCAGCGTGAGGAAGAGCAGCGTATCGTGGACGACGCCATGCGCTGGCTTTCCTTCGTCGGGCTGGAAAGCAAGGCCTTCTACCAGTCCTCGGCACTGTCGTACGGCGATCAGCGCCGCCTGGAGATCGCCCGCGCCCTGGCCACGGGGCCGCGGCTGATCCTCCTGGACGAGCCCGCCGCCGGAATGAACCCCCAGGAAACAGCCTCGCTCGTGAAGCTTATCCATGCGATAATGGGTCAAGGGATCACAGTCGTGCTCATCGAGCACGACATGAAGTTGGTCATGGGCATTTGCGAGCACCTCGTGGTCCTGGACCACGGCATGAAGATCGCCGAGGGCGGGCCGCGCGAGATACGTGAGAACCCCCAGGTCATCGAAGCCTATCTGGGCAGGGGGGCGGCCCATGCTTAAAGTCGACGGCATTCGCACCTTCTATGGCAACATCGAGGCGCTCAAGGGTGTCTCCATCGAGGTCGAGCGCGGCGAGATAGTGACTCTCATCGGCGCGAACGGCGCGGGCAAGTCCACCACGCTGATGAGCATTTGCGGCGTCACGCCGCCGCGCACCGGCTCGGTCGTCTTCGAAGGCACGGACGTCACCCGCATGCCCACGGACAGGATCGTGGCCCTGGGAATCACGCAGGTGCCGGAGGGACGACTCATCTTTCCCGGATTGACCGTGCGCGAGAACCTGCTCATGGGTGCCTACCTTCGCAAGGACAAGGCCGGGATAGCCCAGGATCTCGACCACGTGGACAGCCTCTTCCCGATCCTCAAGGAGCGCCGCACGCAGCACGGGGGCACGCTTTCCGGGGGCGAGCAGCAGATGCTCGCAATCGGCCGTGCCTTGATGGCCAGGCCCAAGCTCCTTCTGCTTGACGAACCTTCCCTTGGGCTGGCACCCATCGTGGTGGAGAACATCTTCGAGGTCATCAAGAAGATCAACGCCGAGGGCGTGACCGTGATGCTCGTGGAGCAGAACGCGCAGATGGCTCTTTCCATCGCCCATCGCGCCTATGTCCTTGAAACGGGCAAGGTCACGCTTTCAGGCGACGCAAAACAACTGATGAATGATCCCAAGGTGAAGTCCGCCTATCTCGGACTGGACTAGGGAAAGGGGAGAGCCCACGGCATGGAGAAAATTCTCTACGAAGGCCTGACCTTCGACGACGTCCTTTTGTTACCGGCGTATTCCGAAGTCACGCCGGACCTGGTGGACGTCGCCACGGATCTGACCCCGGAGATCAGGTTGAACATTCCGCTCCTGTCCGCGGCCATGGATACCGTGACCGAATCGGACATGGCCATCGCCATCGCGCGCGCTGGCGGCGTGGGCGTGATCCATAAGAACATGCCCATCGAATACCAGTGCTACGAGGTCGAGAAGGTCAAGAAGTCAGAGTCCGGAATGATCCACGATCCCGTGACCATCGGCCCCGACATGCGCGTGGGCGAGGCCTTGCAACTCATGTCCGAATACAGGATTTCAGGGCTTCCGGTTGTCAAGGGCGAGGAACTGGTGGGCATTCTCACCAACCGCGACGTGCGCTTCGTCACGGACATGAACACCCCGGTGTCACAGCTTATGACCTCCGAAAGGCTGATCACCGTGCCTGAAGGCACGAGCCTTGAAGAGGCCAAATACCACCTGCACGCGAATCGCATCGAAAAGGTTCTGGTGGTAGACGCGGACAATCGCCTCAAGGGGCTGATCACCATCAAGGATATCGAGAAGCGCGACAAGTATCCCAACTCCTGCAAGGATTCCAAGGGCCGTCTGCGCGTGGGCGCGGCCATCGGCGTGGGCGCGGACCGCGACCGCCGGGCCGAGGCGCTTCTGGCCGAAGGCGTCGATTTCCTGGTCCTGGACTCGGCCCACGGCCACAGCCGCAACATCATCGAGTCGGTGCGCACCATCAAAACCGCGTTCCCCGCCTGTCAGCTCGTTGCGGGCAACGTGGCCACCTACGAAGGCGCCAAGGCCCTCTTCGAGGCAGGCGCGGACACCGTGAAGGTCGGCATCGGCCCCGGCTCCATCTGCACCACGCGCGTGGTGGCAGGCTGCGGCGTGCCCCAGATCTCGGCCATCACCGAGGCCGTGCGCGCCGCGCGCGAATGCGGCGGCCGGATCATCGCCGATGGCGGCGTCAAGTTCTCCGGCGACATCGTGAAGGCCCTTGCCGCTGGCGCGGATACGGTCATGATGGGTTCCATGCTCGCGGGAACCGAGGAAAGCCCGGGCGAGACGATCCTCTACCAGGGGCGCACCTACAAGACCTATCGCGGCATGGGCTCCATCGACGCCATGCGCCAGGGCAGCGGCGACCGCTACTTCCAGGACAAGACCAAGAAGCTCGTGCCCGAGGGCGTCGTGGGCCGCGTTCCCTACAAGGGACCGGTGACCGAGACCCTGTTTCAACTCGTGGGCGGGTTGAAATCCGGCATGGGCTACACTGGCTGCGCCACGGTGGCAGACCTGCAGCAAAAAGCCCGTTTCGTTCGTATTTCCTCGGCCGGGCTGCGCGAGAGCCACGTGCACGACGTGGCCATCGTCAAGGAATCGCCCAACTACCGCGTCGAAAGCTGACGGCACGTTCGCGCCGTCCTCTTGCCCGTGGATCCGGCCCCTTTACCGGGGCCGGGTTTGGGGGTACAAGGCCCCAACACCGTTTCCCAGGAATCATACGCATGGAACAGTTCGATCGCGTCGTCATTCTCGATTTCGGTTCGCAATACACCCAACTTATCGCGCGCCGGGTGCGCGAGGCCGGGGTCTTTTCGGAGATTTATCCCTGCACCATCGCTCCGGAAGAATTGAAGGCTCTCGACCCCAAGGCCGTCATCCTCTCTGGAGGTCCGGCCAGCGTCCTCGACGCCGATTCGCCCGGACTTGAGCGTAGCCTGCTCGACCTGGGCGTGCCCGTGCTCGGCATCTGCTACGGCATGCAACTCCTCTCCCACTCGCTCGGGGGCAAGGTCACGCGGGCCAAGGACCGCGAGTATGGCCGCGCCGATCTGGAACTGATCGCGCCAAGCGTGCTTCTGGATGGGTTGCGTTCTTCGCACAGCCACAAAGTCTGGATGTCGCACGGCGATCACGTCGAGACCGCGCCCGAGGGTTTCACGGTCATCGCCCGCACGCCGTCCGTGCCCATCGCGGCCATGGCCTGCGACGAGAAGCGCATCTACGCCCTGCAGTTCCATCCCGAGGTCGCGCATACGGACGACGGCGAGATCATCCTGCACAATTTCCTCTTCAAGATCGCGAACGTGAAGCCGGGCTGGACCATGGCCTCGTTCGTGGAATCCACCGTGGCCGACCTGCGCGAGAAGATCGGCGACGCGCGCGTGATCTGCGGCCTTTCGGGCGGCATAGATTCCACCGTCGTCGCGCTGTTGCTGCACAAGGCCATCGGCAAGCAGTTGACCTGCATCTTTGTGGACAACGGTCTTTTGCGCATGAACGAGCGTGAGGAGGTCATCGGCTATCTCGAACGCCATTTCGACCTCAACCTCGTGACCGTGGACGCGGCCGAGCGCTTCCTGTCGCTTTTGGCCGGAGTCGAGGATCCGGAAAAGAAGCGCAAGACCATCGGTTACACCTTCATCGAGGTCTTCGACGAGGAAGCGGCCAAGATCACGGACGTGAAGTACTTGGCCCAGGGCACCCTGTATCCGGACGTCATCGAATCCGTGTCTTTCAAAGGCGGGCCCTCGGCGGTCATCAAGAGCCACCACAACGTGGGCGGCTTGCCCGAGAAGATGAATCTTTCCCTGGTGGAGCCGTTGCGCGAGTTGTTCAAGGACGAGGTGCGCAAGGTCGCCATGGAGTTGGGGCTGCCCGACTACATCATCTGGCGTCATCCCTTCCCCGGCCCCGGCCTGGCCATTCGCGTCATCGGTGAGATCACGACCGAACGCCTGGAGATCCTGCGTCAGGCCGACCGCATCGTGCAGCAGGAACTTTTGGCCACGGACTGGTACCGTAAGGTCTGGCAGGGTTTCGCCGTGTTGTTGCCGCTGAAGACCGTAGGCGTCATGGGCGACGACCGCACCTATGAGCACGTCATCGCGCTTCGCATCGTGGACAGCATCGACGCCATGACCGCGGACTGGACGCGCCTGCCCACGGAGATCCTGGCCCGCATCTCGAACCGGATCATCAACGAGGTCAAGGGCGTCAACCGCGTCGTCCTCGACATCTCGTCTAAACCGCCTAGCACCATCGAGTGGGAGTAGGGCGGAAACTTCCCGGGAGTTCCCATGTTCGGCATCGGCCAGTTTGAACTGCTGATCATCATCGTCGTCGCGCTCATCGTCATCGGTCCCGGTAAACTGCCGGACATGATGCGCACCATCGGCAAGGGCTTCGCCGAGTTCAAGCGCGTTTCGAGCGACGTCAAGCAGACCTTCGACTTGGAGGTGCGCAAGGCGGAGGTCGAAGCGCGAGACAAGGAAGAAGCCGTCAAAAAGAAAGCCGCCGCCCGCAAGGAGCCTCCGGCTGCGGAGCCGAAGACGGAGGTCGAAAGCGCTCCTACCGAGGTCGCGTCGGCCGACGAGCCGAAGGCTGAGGCCAAGACATCCGCCACGCCCGGAGACAAGGCATGAGCAAGCCCTCGGGCAACGACCAGGAACCGCGTGAGGGTGCCCCCGAATCCTCTTTGGAATCCACCGCGGAGGAGGCGTCTTCGGAGCTTGCCACAGACTCTACGAGCGAGGGTGCCGCGACAGACGGCCCTGCCGGAGAGGGGGACGAGTCCGGGGGGGGGGGCGCGTCCGGCAAGCCGTCTTCGGAGCAGGGCGGCGATGGGGCGGACGCGCCTGCCGAGCGTCCGGACGGCGAGCCCGCCAAGACCGGCGAAGAGAGTGAATCCGACGAGGGCGAAGAGGCCGAACCGGCCCGCATGTCGCTCCTCGAACATCTTGGTGAACTGCGCACCCGGCTTGTGCGCTGCGTCATCGCCGCGTTTGTGGGCCTTATCGCCTGCTGGGGCTTCAAGGAGCGCATCCTCGACGTGCTCATGGAGCCCATGCTCAAGGTGCTTGAAGCCAGCGGCCAGACCCACTTCATCTATCTTCAGCCCGCCGAGGCTTTCTTCACCTACGTCAAGGCCAGCTTTCTCGGCGGCCTAATTCTGACAAGCCCGTATCTTTTCTACCAGTTGTGGTCGTTCATCGCTCCAGGGCTGTACCCTCACGAGCGCAAGTGGCTGATTCCCATAGCTCTTTTCTCTGCCCTGCTGTTCGTTTCAGGGGCTTGTTTCGGATATTTCGTGGTCTTCCCCGTGGGTTTCGACTATTTTGCCAGTTTCATCAGCCCGCAGCTTCAATTCCTGCCCGCGCTGGCCACCTATTTCGGCTTTGCCGTGAAGATGCTGCTAGCTTTCGGCTTGATCTTCGAAATGCCGCTCTTCATCCTTTTCCTGGCCAGGCTCGGCATGGTCACGGCGGCGGGCATGCGGCGCATGCGGCGCTACAATATCCTTATCATCTTCATCGTGGCGGCCATCCTGACGCCGCCAGACCCCTTCTCGCAGACGCTCATGGCCCTGCCGCTGCTCGTACTTTACGAGATCAGCATCTATGTGGCTTCCATCTTCGGTCGCAAGGCTCCGGAAAAGGAAGAAAAAGAGGACGAAGAGGCCAAGGAGGAGCGGGCTGGCGAGGAGGCGTGAGCGCGCGGCCTTGTCTTGGCCGTGGATTCCTGTCATTTTTTGCGATACCAGGGAAGAACGATGCACGAACGTTTTGCCGCAATCGACCGCCAGACCAGGGAAACGTCCATCCAGTTGAAACTCGCCATCGACGGCGCGGGAACCACGGACATTTCCACAGGATTCGGCTTTGCCGACCACATGTTGACCTTGTTCGCCTTCTGGGGGGGGCTCGACCTGCACGTCGTCTGCACCGGCGATATGGAGATCGACGCCCACCACAGTCTGGAGGACGTGGGGCTGACCCTTGGACAGGCCTTTGCCCAGGCCTTGGGCGGCAAGGAAGGCATCGAGCGCGTGGGATTCGCCAAGGTGCCCATGGACGAGGCCTTGTCCGAGGTCTGCATTGACATCTCGGGCCGCCCCTATTTCGTTTATCTGGGCGACGATCTCCTGCCACCGGTCATTGCCGGGCAGGAGAAGGATCTCTGGCGCGAATTCTTCAAATCCTTCGCCTACAAGGCGAACCTCAATCTGCACATCCGCTTTGAATATGGGACCAACGGGCACCACCTGCTCGAATCCGCCTTCAAAGGATTGGGCTTGGCCGTTCGCGCGGCCGTGGCCCGTTCCCGCCGGGGCGTCACCAGCACCAAAGGGAGTCTCGACTGATGCCACGTCTCACCCTCTGCGGCCTTCTCATGGCGCTTCTCCTCGCTGGGTCTATGGCCGGATGCGCCAAGGAACCGCCCCCGCCCCGCGACGTCACCGTGAACAAGACGCTGGCCGTGGCCGGATTTTCCAACCCGCGCCATGAATGGGAGTTGCTCGCCGGGTGCGATCCCTCCATGTGCAACATCGTGGACCCCGAAATACTGATGCGGCTCAACCTCGTCATGGAAGAGGAATTGAGGAACCAGGGTCGCACGTTCGTCGAGCGTCAGATTGTCAGGCGTTGCCAGGAGACGGTGGAGTTCGTGGAGACGGGCGGATCGAATCAGGCTCAGGCCTTGAATTATTGGATCCGCGTGGGTGAATGCGTGGGCACGGACTATCTGCTTTTGCCCCAGCTCATGTATTTCCGCGACCGTGAGGGCGGCGAATGGGGTGTGAACAAACCTTCGAGCGTCATTATGTACGTCTATCTGCTCGACGTCGGCAACAAGGGCGTGGCGCGACGGTTTGTCTTCGACGAGACGCAGGAGGCGCTGTCCGCGAACCTTCTGGAGGCGGGCAAGTTCTTCGAACGCGGCGGCAAATGGATATCGGCCGACGAGATGGCCACTGAGGCCATCAAAGCCGCGATCAGGAGGCTTGGCTTGGCCGATCCAGCCAGGACGACCTCTTCGGGGAGGCAGGCGCAGTGATCCTTTTCCCCGCGGTTGACATCCAGGACGGCCGCTGTGTCCGCCTGCGTCAGGGCAGAAAGGACGACGTCACGGTATTTGGCGACGATCCCGTGGCCCAGGCCCGGCATTGGGTCGATCTAGGCGCGCGTTTTCTGCACATCGTGGACTTGGACGGCGCGTTCGACGGCCATCCCGTGAATTTCGACCTGGTGCGCCGCATGTGCCAGGAGTTCTCCGTGCCCGTGCAACTCGGCGGAGGCATCCGCGATCTGGCCACGGCCAAGGCCTATGTCGAGGCCGGCGTCACGCGCCTGATCATCGGCACCCTGGCCCTGGAAGACCCTGAAGCGTTCGAAACCATGTGCCGGGTTTTGCCGGGCAGAATCGGCGTTTCGCTCGACGCCGTGGATGGCCGCCTCAAAACCAAGGGGTGGGTGGCGGACGCCGGACTGACCGTGGACGACGTTTTGCCCCGTCTCGCCGAACAGGGCGCGGCCTTCGTGGTCTACACCGACATCAGCCGCGACGGCATGCACGCCGGGGTCAATGTGGAGGCCATGGAGCGGCTGTGCACATCCACCTCCCTGCCTGTGGTGGCGGCCGGAGGCGTGACCAATCTCGACGACCTCAAGGCTCTGTGGCCGCTTCGCGGCAAAGGCTTGGAAGGCGTCATCACCGGCCGGGCCATCTACGAGGGCACGCTCGATTTCGCGGCCGCCATGGCCTGGATCGAGTCACAACATTAGACGCGGCGATCTGCAAGGAGACGTTTCATGGCCAAGCGCACCATCACCGTGAAAGGCATGAGCTGCGGCCATTGCGTGGCCGCCGTCAGCGAGGCCCTGTCCAAGATCCCCGGCGTCTCCGACGTCACGGTCGATCTGACCTTCGGGACGGCCACGTTCAGCGAGGCCGCGCCCGTCGATGCGAAAGTCCTGAAGGACGCCATCGAGAAGATCGGCTTCGAGTTCGTGGGCTGACGCACTAGAGATTTATTCTTCATGAGAAAGGCCCCGTCTTTTGAACGAAGACGGGGCCTTTCTGCGTGCGTTATCGAAAACCTGCGCTACTCGTCGTCGCGGTCGGGCAGGATCAGGTTCAGGGTCACGCCCAGGATGGCCGCGAGGCCGATGCCGCCCAGGCGGAACTCGGGGCCGAAGGGCAGGCTCATGCCGCCCATGCCCATGATGATCACCACGGCCACGATGGTCAGGTTGCGCGGCCTGAGCAGGTCCATGCGCGAGCGCACCAGCGAGTTCATGCCAACTACGGTGATGGCGCCGAAGAGCAGCACCATGATGCCACCCATGACCGGCACCGGGATGGTCGAAAGCACCGCGCCAAGCTTGCCCACGAAGGCCAGCGCGATGGCGCAGATGGCGGCCCAGGTCATGATCGCTGGGTTGAAGACCTTGGTCAGGGCCACCGCGCCGGTGACTTCGGAGTAGGTGGTGTTGGGCGGGCCGCCGAGCATGGAGGCCATGGAGGTGGCAAGACCGTCGCCGAGCATGGTGCGATGGATGCCAGGCTTTTCCACGTAGTTTTTGCCCGTCACCTGGCCCACGGCCAGGACGTCGCCGAAGTGCTCGATGGCCGGGGCGATGGCCACCGGCACGATGAACAGGATGGCCTCCCAGTTCCATTGCGGGGCCACGAAGTTGGGCAGGGCGATCCAGGGCGCGGCGGCCACGGGATCGAAGGAGACGAGGCCGAAGACCAGAGAGAGCGCGTAGCCCACGACGATGCCCGACAGGATGGGCACGAGGCGGAACATGCCCTTGCCGTAGAGGGAGACGAACACGGTTGTGGCCAGGGACGCGATGGAGATGAACAGGGCCGTGCCCTCGGGCACGAGTTGCAGCGAGCCGTCACCGGTCTTGCCCATGGCCATGTTCACGGCCACCGGCGCGAGGATGAGTCCGATGGTCATAATCACCGGGCCGATGACGATGGGCGGCAGCAGGCGCTCCAGCACGCGCGTGCCGAACTTGTGGATGAGCGCGGCGAAGACCACGTAGAGCAGACCTGCGGCGGCAAGACCGCACATGGTCTGGGGAATGCCCCATGTCTGCACGCCGTAGATGATCGGGGCGATGAAGGCGAAGGACGAGGCCAGGAACACTGGCA
Organism: Alkalidesulfovibrio alkalitolerans DSM 16529; assembly: GCF_000422245.1. NCBI lineage: Bacteria > Pseudomonadati > Thermodesulfobacteriota > Desulfovibrionia > Desulfovibrionales > Desulfovibrionaceae > Alkalidesulfovibrio > Alkalidesulfovibrio alkalitolerans. The sequence continues at coordinate 69,014 of NZ_ATHI01000029.1, read as the reverse complement.
CGCGGCCGCCGGTGATGACCTGGAACAACAGCGTTCCCGCGCCAGCCGTGAACAGGGCCACGTTGGGGTCGAGTCCGGTGAGGAGCGGCACCAGAACCAGGGCGCCGAAGGCCACGAAGAGCATCTGCGCGCCGAGCAGGCTGTCGCGAAGGCGGAAGGCGTAGTCGCTGGACGAGTTCATGTCGAAGGCCTCCGGGAAGTTGAGGTTTCCGCTACTTGGTGCCGAAGATTCTGTCGCCTGCGTCGCCCAGGCCGGGAATGATGTAGCCATTCTCGTTCAGCCGCTCGTCGATGGCGGCCACATAGACCTCCACATCGGGATGCTTGGCTTCGAGTCGCTTGATGCCTTCGGGCGCGGCCACTAGGAAGAGGCCCTTGATGGAGGTGCAGCCCGCTTCCTTGAGGATGTCTATGGTGGCGATGAGGGTGCCGCCCGTGGCCAGCATGGGATCGAGGATGATGGCTGTGCGCTTTTCGATCTGACTGGCCAGCTTCACGTAGTAGCGCACGGGCTCCAGCGTGTCCTCGTTGCGGTACAGGCCGACCACGCTGACCTTGGCGCTGGGCATCATGTCCATGACGCCGTCGAGCATGCCCAGGCCCGCGCGCAGGATGGGCACGATAGTCACCTTCTTGCCCTTGATGTGCTCCACCTCGACCGGTCCGGCCCAACCTTGGACCACGGCCTTTCGCGTTTCGAAATCCTTGGTGGCCTCGTAGGTCAGGAGGCGGGCGACCTCGCTGGCCAGGGCTCGAAAATGTTTGGTGCTGATGCCTTCCTCGCGCATGATGCCGAGTTTGTGCCTGACCAGCGGATGGTCCACAACGATGACGGGCACGCACGCCTCCTTCGGTTACTGTTCGAAATAAACGAGTGAATCCAATAAGATGGGAGCGCAGGTGAGCCCTTGCGGTCACGTCCCGCCCGGTTGTACTGGCATGGGGGAAGCATGGTCAAGTCCTCAAATGGGGGGCATGGAGGCTGATGACGAAAAACGCGCGGCATGGCATGGTGCCCGCATGACACGACATCATCTTTCAGGACCCGCCACGCTTGGCTGTGAAGCGGAGAGTAAGGTTGCATCGGAGTCCCCGACCGTGCTGCTTTACACGGGCGAGGCTCCTGTCACCGCCACGGGTGCGCGGCTCGACGCCGTGCTTGCCGAGGCTTTGGCCAAAACCGGCGTCTCGCGCTCCAGGGTGCAGGAATACATCCGCCAGGGCCTGGCCCTGATTGACGGCGCGACAATGAAAAAGCCCAACGCCAAGGTCTACGGCGGCGAACGGCTCGAACTTCACGGCCGACCGACCGTCTCACGCCTTGCCCCGGCTAGGCGCGGGGTTCGGGTGCTTTACAGCGACCACGCCCTGGCTGTGGTGGACAAGCCCGCCGGGCTGACCACCCATCCCGCGCCGGGCATCAGCGAAGAGACGCTCGTGCACCGGCTGTTGCACGACTTTCCCGAGCTTTCCGCCCAGGAAGGCGAGAGGCCGGGCATCGTGCACCGCCTGGACAAGGACACTTCCGGGCTGATCCTGACGGCGCTCTCGGACCGCGCGCGCCTCTCCCTGGCCGAGGCCTTCGCTCGGCGCGAGACGTGCAAGGTCTACCTGGCCCTGGCCCACGGCGTTCCGAAACCGCCGAAAGGGTTCGTCGAGGCCCCGGTCGGCCGCGATCCGGGCAGCCGCACGCGCATGGCCGTGGTGGAGAAGGGCGGCCGCGAAGCCCGCTCGGACTACGAAACGGTGTGGACAAGCCCGGACAGGGTCGTTTCGCTCGTGGCCATCCGCATCCACACCGGCCGCACGCACCAGATCCGAGTGCACATGGCCCATCTGGGCCATCCCTTGTGGGGCGACGCGGTTTATGGCTCGCGCCAATGGGCCGAGGTACGCCGCGCGAATCCCCTCCTTGGCAAGCTGGCCAACCGCCAGATGCTGCACGCCTTCTCCCTGGCCTTTCCCCATCCGGATGACGGACGCAGGCTGTGTTTTCGTTCGCCGCCGCCGGTGGATTTCCGCCGCCTGCCGCTCTACCTGATGCGCAAGGTGCAGCGCGTGGCCGTGGTCGGCCTGCCCGGCGCGGGCAAGTCCGCCCTGTGCCGCCTTTTGGCCGGGATGGGGCTACCCGTGTTCAGCGCGGACGAGGCCGTTGCGCAGGAATACCAGCCCGGCGCAGACGGCTGGCATCTTTTGCGCGGCCGCTTCGGGGAGCGCTTCGTACCCGACGAGGAGGCACCCGTGGACCGCCGCGCCTTGTTCGCGGCCATGCGCGAGGACGAAAGGGTGCGGCGCGAGGTGGAGGAAGTCGTCCATCCCCTGGTCCGCCACCGGATGCGGACCTTTTTTGCCGGACATGTCTCGCGCGGCGCCGCCGTGGCTGAGGTGCCGCTGTTTTTGGAGAAGGGCTGGAAGGACGAGGCCGACGTCGTGCTCTGCGTGAGCGCTGCGGATGACGTGCGGGCCGCGCGGCTGGCCGTGCGCGGTGTGGACCCCGAGACCGCGGCCTGGCTCGCGGCCTGGCAGTGGCCCGCCGCGCGCAAGGAAAGCGCCGCCGACATCGTGGTGCGAAACGACGGCGGCCTGGACGAGTTGGCCGAAGAAGCTGCGCGCGCCGTCAGCGAGCTTCGCGCCATGCGGGTTGCGGTCATGCGCGGGCTTTGGGAGCGCCTGGCCCGGTTTTGGCGAGGGGAGGGCGTTCCCTTCTGCGCCGAGGGCGACGCGGACGACGCGACATGATCCCGCTCAGGGACAGCATCCCCAACGTGCACCGGCCCGTGGCCGTGTGGCTTCTGCTTGCCCTGAACGCGGCGGCCTTTCTCTTTACGTTGCATCTCACTCCGCAGGGCATGAATCAGCTCGCCCATCTTTTCGGGGTCATCCCGGCGCGCTACACGCATCTTCCGCTGGGTTCGGTCACGGGCAGCGTGCTGTGGGACGTTGCGCCGCTTCTGACCTACATGTTCCTGCACGCCGGCTTTATGCACTTCCTGATCAACATGTGGTCGCTATGGATCTTTGCGGACAACGTGGAGGACGTCATGGGGCCGGGGCGGTTCCTGCTCTTCTACGTGCTGTGCGGACTGGCCGCCCTGGCCACGCACATAGTCTTTCATCCGTCCTCCACCGTCCCGGTTGTCGGCGCTTCGGGAGCGGTGGCCGGAGTCATGGGGGCCTATTTCGTGCTCTATCCCCACGGGCGGGTGCTGACCCTGATCCCGATTTTCATCTTTCCCTGGATCGTGGAGATCCCGGCCATCCTGTTCCTTGGGCTGTGGTTCGTGCTCCAGTTTGTATCCGGCCTGATGGACGCGACCACGCCCGGCGACGGTTCCGGCATCGCCTTTTGGGCCCATGCGGGCGGTTTCGCCGCAGGCATGCTGCTTATCCCCGTCTTCAGGATAAGGAGACGCTGCTATTACTGCTTCAACCGCGTTTCCCGCCGGTACGAGCGCGAACGCTAGTCAGCCGTTTGTTGTTTTTGTTAAATATGGCGTATGGGCCTGTCAGGGGTTGCCCAGGGGGCCGCGACAGGGTATCGCCTCAAAACTTTCCGCGTCTTGCGCACAAGTGAGGACCGTATGCTGCACATCGAAAATCTGCACGTGAAGATCGAGGAGCGCGAAGTGCTCCGGGGCATCGATCTGCACATCAATCCCGGCGAAACGTTCATTCTTTTCGGCCCCAACGGCTCGGGCAAGACGAGCCTCCTGATGACCCTCATGGGATTCGGCAACTATACCGTCACCAAGGGACGCATCATCTTCAGGGGGCAGGACATCACCCACGCCCCCACCTATGAGCGCGCCCGCCTGGGCCTTGGCATGTCTTTTCAGCGGCCGCCGACCATCCACGGCCTGCCCATACGCCATCTGGTGAACATGTGCGCGCGCGGCCGCGAGATCGACGCCGACTCCCTGGCTCGCAAGGTCAATTTCGACCAGTTCCTGGAGCGCGACGTGAACGCGGGCTTCTCCGGCGGCGAGATCAAGCGCAGCGAACTGCTGCAACTCATGGCCCAGCAGCCGTCGCTGGTGCTTTTCGACGAGCCCGAGTCCGGCGTGGACCTGGAGAACATGGCCCTGATCGGCCGCGTTGTGCGCGAACTTTTGCAGGGCGAGGACAAGCCACGGCCCGACAAGAGCCTTGAGGAACTCAAGCGCACTCGCGAGACCTCGGGGCTCATCATCACCCACACCGGCTACATCCTCGACTATGTCAACGCCGACCGTGGCCAAGTGCTCTACGACGGCCATCTGTGCTGCGAAGCCAGGCCCCGCGACATCCTCGAACACATCCGCAAGTTCGGCTACCAGGAGTGCGTGCGCTGCCTGGACAAGGCCCTGGTCTAAAGGAGCGGCGTCATGAAGCCCATCAATCTCGAAACATTCGAATTCACCGGCCACGAGGCCCAAAAGCTCGGCGACCTGCGCGTTCTGGACGACCACGACAAGGAGCAGTTGCTCATGTCCGGCGTGGACGTGGAGGAGACCGGCCGCAGCGGCAGCTTCCTGCACATGGACCATTCCGGCGCGTACTGTAAAACCTCGCACCCGGGCCTTGAGGTGCTGGACATCAAGGACGCCCTGGCCAAGTACGACGGCCTGACCGACTACTTCTGGAAGCTCGTCGATCCGAACAAGGACGAGGCCACCCGCAAGGCCAACGAGGTGCTGCACGGCGGCTACTTCATCCGGGCCGAAAAGGGCGCGAAGATCGAGGAGCCGGTGCAGTCGTGCCTGTTTATCAAGGCCAACAAGGCCGGGCAGTCCGTGCACAACATCGTCATCGTCGAAGAGGGCGCGGAACTGCACATCATCACCGGCTGCGCCGTCTCGCGCCACACCCAGGAGAGCGCGCACGTCGGCATCTCCGAGTTCTTCGTCAAGAAGGGTGGCAAGCTGACCTTCACCATGATCCACAACTGGGGCGAGAACGTCTCCGTGGTGCCGCGCTCGGCCGGATACGTGGAGGAAGGGGGGCAGTTCCTGAACAACTACGTGCTGCTCAAGCCCGTGAAGTACCTCCAGATGTATCCGACCATCACCCTGGCCGGCAGGGGGGCGCTGGCGCGCTTTAATTCCGTGGTCGTCGCGCCCAAGGGCTCGTACCTGGACATGGGCAACCGCGTGATCATGAACGCGCCCGAGACGCGCTGCGAGATCATCGCCCGGACCATCGCCAGCGGCGGAACCATCGTCAACCGCGGCCACATCCAGGGCAACACCGTGCCCGCCAAGGGGCATCTGGAGTGCAAGGGACTCATCCTCGGCGGAGGCGTGATCCACGCCATTCCTGAACTTGAAGGCACGGTGGAGGGCGTGGAGCTCTCGCACGAGGCGGCCGTGGGCAAGATCGCCCAGGAAGAGATCGAATACCTGACCGCGCGCGGCCTGGACGAGGACGAGGCCACCTCGACCATCGTGCGGGGCTTTTTGAACGTGGACATCATGGGTCTGCCGGACAAGCTGCGCAAGGTGCTGGACAAGACTATCGCGGAATCCGAAAAGGACATGTTCTAACAGACCGCCCTAAAAGCACCATCTGCTGCGTTGCCGCGAAAAGTTCAAATCCTCGCGTATTTGTAATACGCGTCGGCCTTGAACTTTTCTTGCGCCTTGCATCTGGCGCTTTTTGAACGGTCTGCCCAAAAGGAATTCGGCAATAGCCTGCATGAAAAAAATCCGGGCCTGGGCGCATGATGGCGTGTCCAGGCCCGGATTTTTTTTGCACCCGCGCGCGCGAGGCTTTGAGCAAAGTCGGAAAGCGCTCTTCAGAGCGCCGCACTCCTTGACCTCGCATTTTTCATCGCCTATCGTCGAATGGCGATGGATGCCGAAACGAATTCCCTCTCCCTGTCCGACGACGAATTCGCCGCGATGGCCAAGGCTCTGGGGCATCCGGCGCGGGTGGCCATAGTGCGCCATCTGGCAGCCGAGGGGCGTTGCGTCTGCGGCCGTATCGTGGAGATCATGCCGCTCGCCCAGTCCACGGTCAGCCAGCACCTGAAGGTGCTCAAGGAGGCCGGGCTGCTGCTCGGCGAGGTGGAGGGGCCGCGCATCTGCTACTGTCTCGACAGGGAGCGTCTGGCCCGCTTCGCCGCCTGTGCGGCCGGGCTTGACGCCACGGAGAAGCCATGAAACCACTCGATCCCTTTGCCGCGCAACCCGGCCCGGAATCAGCAGGGGCCTGCGGTCCCGGACGATTCACCTGAACTCCACCTCCTCCGCCGGGCGCGGAGACGACTAGCGGCGCATGCGGATGCTCGCCGGATGCGCCGGGCGACCGCACGCTGGTTTCCCCGGCCGCTTTAACTGCCAAGGACTTTGCTGCCTTTACGACCAATATTTCATGCGGAACGAACGGGTCGCCGTGCGGGGCAGGGGATGTGATCGCGCAGGGTGCGCCTGCCGACGACGCGCCGTGCTGAGGCCCCAGGAACGAACTGCCGCCGGAGGCGGCAGGAGAGCGGCCGGGGCTCAGGTCCTGGGATTTCGTGAGTGGCTGGCTGCAAACGCCCGCCGGGCTCGTGCCGAGGGTGCGGTTTGACTGGGCCGCGTCGGACCGCCTGGGCGCGCTGGCCGTGCGCATGGGCATCGGCCGCGACAGCTACCGCATCGCGCCGGGGCTCTACGCCCTGGGTGAGCCGGACGCACAAAGCCCGGTCATCGTGACCTGCAACTACAAGCTGACCTTCGATATCCTTCGCCGTGACCTGGCCGGGCACAGTTGCTGGCTTCTGGTCATCGAGACCTACGGGATCAACGTCTGGTGCGCGGCGGGCAAGCGCAGCTTCTCCACCGCAGAGGTGGCCGCGCGGGTCCGCGCCACGGGGCTCGAACGGATCGTGGAGCACCGCAGGCTCGTCTTGCCCCAGCTTGCCGCGCCCGGCGTGGCCGCCCGCAAACTGCGTGGGCTGTGCGGTTTCGGCGCCGTGTTCGGCCCGGTGCGCTCGCGCGATCTGCCTGCCTTTCTGGGGGCCGGGTTCACGGCCGAGCCGTCTATGCGGCGGGCCGAGTTTCCGCTCGGCGAGAGGCTGACCGTGGCCCTGGTGGAGATGCACGCCGCGCGCAAGTTCATGGCCTGGACCCTGGCGCTCTGCCTTGTGCTGGCCGCGCTCGGGCCGGCCTGGAAGGGCGGTTTTTCGGTCATGGGCCTGCTTGCGGTGGGCCTTGGGGCCTTCGCCATGACCCTGGCGGGGTTCGTCGGGGGCACGTTCGTCACGCCCGCGCTCTTGCGTCTGTTGCCCGGCCGCGCCTTTGCGGCCAAGGGGCTGCTCGCGGGCGCGGCCGTTGGGCTGCCGCTGGCCGTGCTTCTGGCGCGCTCCGTACCCGAGGGGCTGGCCGCGCTGTCGATCTGCGCCGCGTTCTCTTCCTGGTTCGCCATGCACTACACCGGCTCCACGCCGTTCACCTCGCTCTCCGGCGTGGATCGCGAGATGCGGCGCTACATGCCCGCGCAGGGGCTGCTGGCGTTTCTGGCCGTCATGTTGTGGCTGGGCTGGTCCTGGTTCGGCGGCCCGGCTGCTGGAGGTTCGTGATGAGGGATTTCAGGCACCTGGAGAACATCGTCACCCTGGACTACGACCGGGAGAAGTGCATCGGCTGCGGCGCGTGCCCCACGGTCTGCCCGCACGAGGTCTTCGCGCTGCGTGGAGACAAGGCCGAGCTCGTGGACCACGGCGGCTGCATGGAGTGCGGGGCCTGCGCCTTGAACTGTCCGTCCGGGGCCATCACGGTCCGGCCGGGCGTGGGCTGCGCCCAGGCCATCCTCTACGGCTGGCTCTCGCGCGTGCCGCTTCTGCGCCGGGTCGTGGCCCCGGACGCCTGCTGTTCCTGATTACCGCTTGGCAGGTTGGTTGGGGGAAAGGCGCAGACCTGTATCTGAACAGACGTCTTTCGCCATTTCTAATTCCGGAAGATGAAGTAGACCGCCCCGCACAGGCAAAGGCCCGCCCAGACGAAGTCGAGCTTGAAGGGCTGGCCCATGTACCAGATGGAGAAGGGCGCGAAGACCGCCAGGGTGATGACCTCCTGCATGATCTTCAGTTGCGGCAGGCTGAGTTGGGTGTAGCCGATGCGGTTGGCGGGCACCTGGAGCAGGTACTCGAACAGGGCGATGCCCCACGAGACGAGGGCCGCAACGTACCACGGCTTGGCCGCCAGGTTCTTCAGGTGCGCGTACCAGGCGAAGGTCATGAAGACGTTGGACAGCGTGAGCAGGATGACGGTCTTGAGAAGCACGGGCACGGCCGGACTCCGATGGAAAGACGAATCCCCGCCGGAAAGCGGGGTGTGGCCTCATTAGGGCCGACCGCTCGGAGTGTCAATCACCCCGCGAAACAGCGCCCGGCGTGCCTTCCGGGGCGGGTTGGTGCGGGATCGGGAGCGCGCCCCCGCCTTGCTTCTCGGCGGGCTTTGCGCTAGTCTCCCCATGCCTCGCGGGGGGCTGCAAAAAGCCTTGCGGTGTAAGGCTCTATGGCATACACCGCTTCCAGCACATTTCCGGCCCAAGCGCCTCAAACCTCAACTCCTGCCAAACATGCCCAAACGCACCGACATCAAGAAAATCATGCTCATCGGCTCCGGCCCCATCGTCATCGGTCAGGCCTGCGAGTTCGACTACTCCGGCACCCAGGCGATCAAGGCCCTCAAGGAAGAGGGCTACGAGGTCGTGCTCGTCAACTCCAACCCGGCCACGATCATGACCGACCCGGAGTTGGCGGACAAGACCTACATCGAGCCCATCACGCCCGAGGCAGTGATCAAGATCCTGGAGAAGGAGCGGCCCGACGCGCTTTTGCCCACCCTGGGCGGGCAGACCGGCCTGAACACGGCCCTGGCCGTGGCCGAATCCGGGGCGCTTGAGCGGCTCGGCGTGGAACTCATCGGCGCCTCGCAGGTTGCCATCCGCAAGGCCGAATCGCGCGAGGAGTTTCGCGAGGCCATGCAGAAGATCGGCCTGGCCGTGCCGCAATCGGGCATCGCCAGGAACATGGAGGATGTGCGCCGTCTGGGCCAGGAGATCGACTTCCCGATCATCATCCGCCCCGCCTACACTCTGGGCGGCACGGGAGGCGGCGTGGCCTACAACATGGAGGATCTCGAAGAGATCGCCGGGCGCGGCCTGGACGCCTCCATGAAGCGCGAGGTCATGCTCGAACGCTCCGTGCTCGGTTGGAAGGAATTTGAGCTTGAGGTCATGCGCGACTGCGCGGGCAACTGCGTGATCATCTGCTCCATCGAGAACATCGACCCCATGGGCGTGCACACGGGCGACTCCGTGACCGTGGCCCCGGCCCAGACCCTGACCGACGTCGAGTACCAGAAGATGCGCGACGCGGCCATCGCCATCATGAACGAGATCGGCGTGGACACGGGCGGCTCGAACGTGCAGTTCGCGGTCAATCCCGAGAACGGCGAGATGGTGGTCATCGAGATGAACCCCCGCGTCTCGCGTTCCTCGGCCCTGGCCTCCAAGGCCACGGGATTCCCCATCGCCAAGATCGCGGCCAAGCTCGCCGTGGGCTATACCCTGGACGAGATCCCCAACGACATCACGCGCGAGACCATGGCCTCCTTCGAGCCGACCATCGACTACTGCGTGATCAAAATTCCGCGCTTCACCTTCGAGAAGTTCCCCGGTTCCAAGGACTCCCTGACCACGGCCATGAAGAGCGTGGGCGAGACCATGGCCATCGGCCGGACCTTCAAGGAGGCGCTGCAAAAGGGCCTGCGCGGCCTGGAGATCGGCGTGCCGGGCCTGGGCAAGGATTTCGGCGAGCCCGATTGCGACCGCGAGGCCATTTTGACCTCGCTGCGCACGCCCAACTCGCGGCGGCTCTTCGCCGTGCGCCAAGCCATGCGTTGCGGCATGAGCAACGAGGATATTTTCGCGGCCACGGCCATCGATCCCTGGTTCCTGCGCCAGATCCGCGAGATCGTGGAAATGGAGGACGCGCTGCGCGCCTTCGGCCTGACCGAATCCATCTCCCCGGACAACCCCAAGCTCGCGCCCATGCTGCGCGCGGCCAAGGAGATGGGTTTCTCCGACCGTCAGCTGGCCACGATCTGGAAATGGTCCATGCATGACCTCAGGCGGCTGCGCAAGGGCCTGGGCGTCGAGCCGACCTACTACCTGGTGGACACCTGCGCCGCGGAGTTCGAGGCCTACACCCCCTACTACTATTCCACCTACGAGCCCGGCCGCGAGACCTCGCCCGGCGAGGGCCGCAAGGTCGTCATCCTGGGCGGCGGGCCCAACCGCATCGGCCAGGGCATCGAGTTCGACTACTGCTGCTGCCACTCCTCCTTCGCCCTGCGCGAATTGGGCTTTAGGTCCATCATGGTCAACTCCAACCCCGAGACCGTCTCCACGGACTACGACACCTCGGACCGCCTCTACTTCGAGCCGCTGACCTTCGAGGACGTGCTGAACATCATCGAGTTCGAGAAGCCCGAGGGAGTGATCGTCCAGTTCGGCGGCCAGACGCCGTTGAATCTCGCCGTGCCCCTGATGCGCGCGGGCGTGCCCATCCTAGGCACTTCGCCCGACGCCATCGATCGCGCCGAGGACCGCGAGCGCTTCAAGGCCCTGCTCGAAAAACTCGGACTCAGGCAACCCGCCAACGGCTTGGCCAAGTCCTTCGAGGAAGCCAAGCTCATCGCCGGGAACATCGGCTATCCCGTGGTCGTCCGTCCCTCTTACGTGCTGGGCGGCCGGGCCATGGAGATCGTCTACGACGACGCCGAGCTCGAAAACTACTTCCGCGAGGCCGTGGTCGCCTCGCCCGAGCACCCCATCCTGGTGGACAAGTTTCTGCAGAACGCCATCGAGGTGGACGTGGACGCCCTTTCGGACGGCGAGACGACATACGTCGCGGGCATCATGGAGCACATCGAGGAGGCGGGCATCCACTCCGGCGATTCGGCCTGCGTCATCCCGCCGCACACCATCTCCGCCGAAATCCAGGCCGAGATCGACCGCCAGACCGTGGCCTTGGCCTCGGAACTCGGCGTCGTGGGCCTGATGAACATCCAGTTCGCCATCAAGGACGGCGACGTCTACATCCTCGAAGTCAACCCCCGCGCCTCGCGCACATCGCCCTTCGTTTCCAAGGCCACTGGCGTGCCGCTGGCCAAGCTGGCCACGCGGGTCATGATGGGCGAAAAGCTGGCCGACATCGACCCCTGGTCCATGCGCAAGGGCAGCCATATCGCGGTCAAGGAATCGGTCTTCCCCTTCAACCGTTTCCCCGGCGTGGACGTGCTGCTCGGACCCGAGATGCGCTCCACCGGCGAGGTCATGGGCATCGACACGAACTTCGGGCTGGCCTTCATGAAGTCGCAGTACGCAGCGGGGCAGAAGCTGCCCACCGAAGGCACGGTCTTCGTCTCGGTCAACGACCGTGACAAGCCCATGATGCTTAAGACCGTGCAGCTTTTCCGGCAGATGGGCTTCAACGTGGTCGCCACCAGCGGCACCGCGGCCTTTTTGGCCGAGCACGGCATCGAGAGCGAAACCGTGCTCAAGGTCTACGAGGGACGGCCCAACATTTGCGACATGATCAAGAACCGGCGCATCGATTTGGTCATCAACACCGCCAGCGGCAAGAAGACCATCCACGATTCGCGCGATCTGCGGCAGACCACTTTGTTGTACGGCGTGCCCTACACCACGACCATCTCGGGCGCCTGGGCCATGGCCTTGGCCATCCAGGCGTTGCGCGAGTCGGGCATGGCGGTCAAGAGCCTGCAGGAATACTACGGAGCCTAAGGCCCCGGTCCCGGAGGACGGCCATGAGCAAGAAGGAGTATTGCGGGCTCTTCGCCATCTACAATCACGAAGAGGCCGCCCGCATGGCCTATTTCGGCCTGTACGCCCAGCAGCATCGCGGGCAGGAGTCGGCGGGCATCGTCACCTGGGACGGCGAGAAGATTCGCGAGCACAAGGGCATGGGCCTCGTGCCCGACGTCTTCACCGAGCGCCATCTCGGCAAAGAACTCAAGGGCCGCATCGCCGTGGGCCACGTGCGCTATTCCACCACGGGCGCGTCGCTGATCCGCAACGCCCAGCCGTTCCTGGTGCGCTTCGGCAACATCCAGATGGCCATCGCGCACAACGGCAATCTGGTGAACACCCTGGAACTGCGGCGCGAGCTCGAATCCACGGGCTCCATCTTCCAGACCACCATGGATTCCGAGATATTCGTGCACCTCATCGCCCGCCACCTGCACAACGGCGGCGTGGAGCAGGCCATCGCCAAGGCTTGTGAGCGGGTGCGCGGGGCCTATTCTTTGCTTATTCTGGTGAACAACAAGCTGATCGCCGTGCGCGATCCCAACGGCTTTCGGCCGTTGGCGCTCGGCCGCGTGCAGGACGCCCACGTCCTGGCCTCCGAGACCTGCGCCTTCGACCTCCTCGAAGCCGAATACATCCGCCCCCTCGAACCCGGCGAGATGCTGGTCATCGAGAACAAGTGCGTGCGCTCTGTCACCCTGGGCGACCCCGCGCCCACGCGACAGTGCATTTTCGAGCACATCTACTTCGCGCGTCCCGACTCCACGGTTTTCGGCGAAGTCGTCTATGAAAACAGGAAGCGCATGGGGCAGATATTGGCGCGCGAGGCTCCGGTGGACGCCGATTTCGTCATGCCCTTCCCGGATTCGGGCATCTACGCGGCCGTGGGCTTCGGCCAGGAGTCCGGCCTGCCGCTCGAAATGTGCATGATCCGCAACCACTACGTGGGTCGGACCTTCATCCAGCCCTCGCAGACCATGCGCGACTTCTCCACGCGCATCAAGATCAACCCGGTGCGCAACATGATCAAAGGCAAGCGCATCTGCATCGTGGATGACTCCATCGTGCGCGGCACGACCATCCGCAGCCGCGTCAAGAAGCTGCGCGAACTGGGCGCGCGCGAGGTGCACATGCGCGTGTGCTGCCCGCCCATCCGCTTTCCCTGCTTCTACGGCATCGATTTCTCCTCCAAGGGCGAACTCATCGCGGCCAACAACACCGTGGACGAGATCGCCCGCTTCATCGGCCTGGAGTCGCTGCATTACATCTCCGTCGAGGGGCTCTTGAGCTCGGTCCAGGCCAAGGACGCCTGGTGTCTGGCCTGTTTCAACGGCGAGTATCCGGTGGCCGTGCCGCCCGAGAGCGGCAAGGCTTGCCTGGAGAACGAGATCGCCCTGTCCTGGTAACTGGACGAGGGAGGGACATGGACGGCTCGCGCGATTGGGCGGCCCTGGGCCGCGAGGTCATCGCCATCGAGGTCGAGGGGCTTTTGGGCGTGGCCGGGAGGCTCGACGGCGCGTTCTCCCAGGCTGTGGAGCTGCTGGCCGCTTGTCGGGGCAGGGTGGTCGTCACGGGGCTTGGCAAGTCCGGCCTCGTGGGACGCAAAATCGCGGCCACCTTCTCCAGTACCGGCACCCCCGCCTATTTCCTGCACCCTGTGGAAGGCGCGCACGGCGACCTGGGCCTGATCCGGCCCGAGGACGTGGCTTTGGCCATCTCCAATTCCGGCGAGACCGACGAGCTCAACGCCATCATTCCGCCGCTCAAGACTCTTGGCGTGTGCGTGGTGGCCATGACCGGCAGGGCCGATTCGAGCCTCGCCCAAATGGCCGACGTGGTGCTTGACGCCCGCGTGCCGCGCGAGGCCTGTCCGCACAACCTCGCGCCCACGGCCTCGACCACGGCCCAGCTTGCCCTTGGCGACGCGCTGGCCGTGTGTCTCATCGAGCTCAAGCAGTTCCGCCAGGAGGATTTCCAGCGCTGCCATCCCGGCGGAGCCCTGGGCCGCCGCTTGGCTCAGCCGGTGACGGCCGTGATGCACGACCAGAAGCTGCCCATCGCCACACCGAGAGCCGCGCTTTCGCAGGCCCTGGCCGTGATGAACGAGGGCCGCCTGGGCTTTCTTGCCGTGTGCGACGAAGGCCGCCTGCTCGGCGTGCTCACGGACGGCGACGTGCGGCGTATGGCCGCTGCCGGACGGCTCGATCTTTCCGCGCCCGTGGGCGACGTCATGACGCGCGGCGGGCTCAGGCTTTCGTCCAGGCAGACCGCGGCCGAGGCCATGGACCTCATGGAAGCGCGCCAGGTCACGGTGTTGCCTGTGGTGGACGGGCAGGGCAGGCTCGCGGGCATGGTCCATCTGCACGACCTGCTCGGCAAAGGCCGCTTCAAGTTCGCGCCCTAGATTCTTGCGAGGTCTCCCATGAACGACGTGGCTACCCGCGCCTTGTCCCATTGGAATGCCAAATGGCTGTGCGCCGAGAGCGTGAGCCGCGCCCTGGCCGAAGACCTGGGGCTCGACGCTGGCTGCCTGCCGCGCGCCGCGACCGCGTTTTGCTCCGGCCTGTCCCGCAGCGGCGGCATGTGCGGCGCGCTCGCCGGGGCCGTGCTGGCCATCGGGCTGGCCACGGGCCGCGATTCGCCCGAGGATTCCCTGGAGATCCCCTACGCCCTGACCCAGGAATTGCTCGCCTCCTTCCGCGAGAGCTTCGGCAGCGACAATTGCGTCGAACTGCTGGGTTGTCATCTGGGCACGCCCGAGGGGCAGAAGATTTTCGCCGAGCGCGGGCTGCGAGATTCGCACTGCGCTCGCTACATCGCCTTCGCGGCCGAGAAGGGGCGGGAGCTCATCCGGGACGCGGTTTCGTGACGATCCGGCCCCTGTCGGCCCTTGCCTCGGCGAGGGTTCGGGCGTAAACGCCGTTCATCATGTTCGCCACCTACGTCAAACTCGTCCTGTCCATGCTCATCTGGGGCGGAACATGGGTCGCCGGCCGCATCGTGGCGGCGGAGATGGAGCCCTTTTCCGCCGCGTTCCTGCGCTTTCTCTTCGCCGGGGTGTTTCTTCTGGCCGTGACTTTCCGCGTGGAGCGCCGCTTTCCCCTGCCCGAGCGCGGGCAACTCGTGCCCCTGGCGCTTTTGGGCCTGACCGGCATCTTCGGCTACAACGCCTTTTTCTTCAGTGCCCTGCAGACCGTGGAGGCGGGGCGGGCCTCGCTGATCATCGCCTCCATACCCGCCTGCATGGCGCTTTTGGCTTGTCTGTTCATGGGCGAACGCCTCTCGCCGAGCCGTCTGGCAGGCATTCCCTTGTCGCTTTTTGGCGTGGCCGTCATCCTGTCCGATTTTCATCCCGAGCGGCTGTTCACCGGCGGCGTGGGCCGGGGAGAGCTCTTTCTTTTCGGCTGCGTGGCCTCCTGGACAGCCTATTCGCTCCTGGGCAAGCGCTTCATGACCACCATGTCCCCGCTGTTCGCCGTGACTTGGTCGTGCCTGATGGGCTGCGCGCTGCTCTTTCCCTTCGCCCTGGGCGAAGGGCTCGCCGCCCGCGTCGCGACCGTGAGCCCCGCGGTCTGGGGCAACTTGGTCTTTTTGGGCGTCATGGCCACAGGGCTGGCCTTTTGTTGGTATTACGCGGCCATCAAGGCCATCGGCGCAAGCCGGGCCGGGGTTTTTATCAACCTCGTGCCCGTGGCCGCCATCGGTCTTGGTGTGCTCATTCTCGGCGAGAAGGTCACGCTCTCCCTGGCCTTCGGCGGGGCTATGGTCATGACCGGCGTGTTCATGACCAACCGCCCGCAACGCAACCGGAGCCATTGATGTCGCCGGGTTGGACTTCGCGTCCGGCCTCGGCTACAACCCCTCGGGTCATGAAGCAGCAGCCAATCTCTCAGGGCGACGTCATCCGCTACGATCTTGTCGCCCTTGCAATCATTGTCGTCAGCATCGCCGTGCGCCTCGTCGTCGTGGCCACCGGCCAGATCGGTCTGGTGCAGGACGAGGCCCAGTACTGGGACTGGACCCGCACGCCGCAATGGTCCTACTACTCCAAAGGGCCGCTCATCGCCTGGATCATCACAGCCTTCACGTCCATTTTCGGCGATACGGAGCTTGGCGTGCGCGCGGGCGCGCTCTTCGGTTCAGGGGTTTTGCAGAGCGTCATCTACATCTGGCTCTCTCGGCTGTGGAAGCGGCCAGGGCTCGCCCTGGCGACGCTCTTCGTGGCCAACACCGCGCCCATGTTCCTGGCTTCGGGCGTGCTCATGACCACGGACAACCCGCTCCTGATCTGCTGGACCGCCTCCATGTTCTGCCTTGACGCGGCCACGCGCGCGGAGGTCTCGCCTGGCCGCCGCAAGCTGGCCTTGGCCGCACTCGTGCCTCTCGTGGCGGTGGGGGTGCTGGCCAAGTACATGATGCTCGTCTTCCCGGTTCTCGCCGTTGTCTATGTTCTGTGGCTGCGTAGGGCAGAGGACGCGCCCCAGGGCGTTTTGCCGCACTTGGTCGCGGCCGTGGCCGCTGGAGCGGCGCTTGGCTTCCTGCCCATCCTGATCTGGAACATGCAGAACGATTTCGTGGGCTTCAAGCATGTGGGAGTGCTTGCGGGCGTGGCCGGAAAAACCGCCGAGAGCCTGATCCGCTTCGACCGCTTCCCCGACTATTTCGGCAGCCAGGTGGGGCTCATGACCCCGTGGTGGTTCGTGTTCATGCTTCTGGGCGGTCTGGCCGCCACGCGCCAGATGTTTCGCGGCGACCAGGGGGCGCTCGGCCTTTCGCGGCGCCAGTCGGGCCTTCTGGCGCTGTTCTTTTGGCCGGTCTGGGGCTTCTTCATCCTGTGGAGCTTTCACACCAAGATCCAGCCCAACTGGTCGGCGGTCAGCTACCCGGCGGGTTTCCTTCTGGCCGCGATCGCCTTTGTCCGCTACTGGCAGGCCGATGGACGGCTGCGCAAAGTCTGGGCCGGGCTTGCGGTCCTGGTCTTCATGCTGGTTGCGTCCGCGCCTGTGCTGCCCATCCCGGACCACCTGAATCCCACGCATCGCCTCAAGGGCTGGGACGATCTGGGCGAGCGCGTCGAGTCGTTGCGCCTTTCCGCCTTCGACGATCCCGGTCGGGTCTTCATCTTCAGCGAGCACTACGACATGACGGCCGCCCTGGCTTTCTACGTTCCGGGCCAGCCGCGTACCTACAACGTCTGGATTTCGCGGCGTATGAACCAGTACGACCTGTGGCCCGGCCCCGAGAACAAGGTGGGCTGGGACGCCATTTATGTGCGCAAGGAGTTCAAGGACGGCCCGCAGGCCGAGGTGCAGCGGATGTTTCGCGAGATCAGCCCGCCCATCCACTACCAGACGACGTTCAGGGGAGTTCCCGCGCGCCGGTTCACAATCTTCCTGTGCCGGGGATACAACGGCGAGTGGCCGAGGCAGTATGGGCAATATTAGCAGACTGTCCCCAAAGCAGCATCTGCTGTGTTGCCGCGAAGAGCCCCTTGCAGCACGGGGATGACGGAGGGGGAGATGATTGACGAGAAGCGTCAGGACGAGCGTATTCCGCTTGAAGTCGATTTTCGCATCAAGACTCGCGGCAAGGAGCTTTTTCCCGGCATCCTGCGTAACATAAGCCTTTTAGGCATGAAGCTCGAACTGGCCGACGAGCGGCGTCCCGCGTCGCTCGTGGTGGGTGAGACCGTGACCCTGGAAGGGTTTCCCGACCCCATCCGGGAGCATGTGCGCGGCAAGCAAGCCGAGGTCGTCTGGCTGAGCGGCGCACTCGTCGGAGTACGTTTTTTCGAGCCATTGGACATCCCTCCCGACGCCATCCTGGAGTTTCAGCACCAAGTGCACGTGCAACCGTTCCTGCCCGAGGACGCGCGCGGCGAGGCCACCGAGGGCGCAAGGGACGAGCCAAGGGGCATGGCCTGAAAGACTGTCTGGAAAAGTCCTTGCGCCACGGCCGCATGCGGTGGCTGGACATCGCGCCTGTGAAGATTTACCTTCCTCCCGCCTTGGCGAGTCAAACGTATCCATGGAGGCGGCCGTCCGCACCGCTATGAGCACTGTTTCCCGCAGCCCCGGAGTCTGCGCGCGTTGCGCCGTCCTGTCGGGTTCCTGCTGCACCCTGGTCCCGGGCCAGGAAGACCTGTGCTTCCCCCTTTCCGACGTGGAGATGGACCGGATCCGGGATATCGCCGGGGCACGGGGGTGGTTCGTTCAGGAGCCCAATTCCGCCTCGTTCGTGCATCATCTCGATCGCCTCTTTCCGGGCGAGGAAGAGCAGATACGCATTCTGTTTCCCCTTCGTCGTCATCATTTCCGTCTGGCTACGGGTCCTGACGGTCGTTGCGCGCTTCTGGGCGAGAATGGCTGTACTCTGCCCGTGGAGGCCAGGCCCTATTACTGCCGCCTGTTTCCCGTTTGGCTGAGCGGCGAGAAATTATTCGTCCTGGCCGGGCAGTGCTTGGCCGTGAAGGAAGCCACGGGCACGGCCCGGCTGCTTGACAGCGTCAACCTTTCGCGCCCGGCCGCGCGCGATATGCACGCCCGGTTGCGTCTGGCTTGGGGGTTGCCTCCCCGGCCGGAAATGCCGAATGTAACTCTGCGTTTGCAACGGAATCCGCAATGAAGAAAGCGTTCATCGCCTTGGCGATCGTCTCGTCGCTCCTGATCCTTTGCGTCATCGGAGGAGGGATCGGCTTGTATTTTTGGGCTTCGCGGGATCTGCCCAACTACCAGAAGCTCAGCGACTACCGGCCGCCGCTGGTGACCACCGTTTATGCCCGCTCCGGGCAGGTCATGGGGTATTTCTACCGCGAGAAGCGGTTCCTGGCCACGCTGCCCGAGATGTCGCCCTGGGTTCCCCGCGCCTTTCTGGCGGCCGAGGATGCCGGTTTCTATCAACACGACGGCGTGGATCCCATGGCCATCGTTCGCGCCTTCATCCGCAATCTCTCGGCGGGCGAGATCAAGCAGGGCGGCAGCACCATCACGCAGCAAGTCATCAAACGGCTGCTCCTGTCTTCGGAGAAGAGCTACCAGCGCAAGATCAAGGAGGCCATCCTTGCCTACCGTCTGGAACGCTATCTGACCAAGGACGAGATCCTGACCATCTATCTGAATCAGATATATCTCGGCGCGGGCGCTTACGGCGTTGAGGCCGCGGCCCGTACCTTTTTCGGCAAGCATGTGGACGCCCTCACGCTTGCCGAGGCCGCCATGATCGCCGGGCTGCCTCAGGCTCCCACGCGCTACAATCCCTACACCAACTGGGAGGCGGCCAAGGGGCGGCAGCGCTATGTGCTTGACCAGATGATGCAGCGTGGCTGGATCACTCAGGCGCAGTACGATGAGGCCCTGGCCGAGGAACTGGTTCTATCGAGCATGGACGACTTTTCCTGGAAGAAGGGGGCGTGGTATCTGGAGGAGGTCCGGCGTTGGCTCGTGGATCGCTATGGCGAGGCGGCTGTCTACGAGGGGGGGCTGCACGTCTGGTCGGCCTGCGACATGGAACACCAACTCGAAGCCGAGGACGCGCTGCGCGACGGCCTGGTGGCCTCCACGCGGCGTCGCGGCTGGGCTGGACCCGCCGAGCACCTGAACCCCGGCGAATACGAGACCTTCCTGCACAGCAGAGGCAACGTGGCCGAGACAGCCGAAGTCGGCGACTGGATCCAAGTCCTCGTGACCAAGGTGCAGCCCCAGGGCGCGGAGGTGCGCTTCGGCGCGGCCTCGGCCAGGATTGACGTGGCTACCATGCACTGGGCGCGTGTTCAGGATCTGCGCCGCGCCACCGAGGAAGTGGCTGCCGTGCGTGACGCCACCCTCGTGGTCAAGCCCGGCGACGTCGTCTGGGTGGAGGTCGTCGAACGGCCGGGCGAAGACGGCGTGGGAACTTGGAAGCTGGCCTTGCAGCAGCAGCCTGACATCGAGGGGGCCCTCGCCTCCGTGCTCCCTGAGACGGGAGAAGTCGTGGCCCTGGTGGGCGGGTTCTCCTTCAACCGTTCGCACTTCAACCGGGCCACCCAGGCCAGACGCCAGCCTGGCTCGGCCTTCAAGCCCATCGTCTATTCCGCGGCCTTGGACAAGGGCTTCACCCTGGCCTCCGTGGTCATGGACGCGCCCATCGTCTTCACGGATCACACCACGCAGCAGACCTGGAAGCCCGAGAACTACGAGGCCAACTTCCAGGGCCCCACGCTCCTAGTCACGGCCTTGGCCAAGTCACGCAACCTTGTGACCATCCGCGTCGCGCAGCGCATCGGCATGGCCTCGGTGGCTGAGCGTGCCCGCGAGCTTGGGCTTCAGGCCAACTTCCAAGGCAACCTCTCCGAATCTCTCGGCGTGGCCGAAGTCACGCCGCTCAACCTCGCTCAGGCCTACACCGTTTTCGCGCGCGGCGGCACGGGCATAGTGCCGCGTCTGGTGCTGCGCGTGGCCGACGCCTGGGGACAGGACATTTACGAGAATCCGCCGGAACCGTACGAGGCCGTGAGTCCGCAAAACGCCTACCTTGTCTCCTCCATGATGAAGGAAGTCGTGCGTAGCGGCACGGGCGCGCGCGCCAGGGTACTGAATCGTCCCGTGGCCGGCAAGACCGGCACCACCAACGAGGAACGCGACGCCTGGTTCGTGGGCTTCACGCCGCATCTGGTGTCCGTGGTTTACGTGGGCTTCGACGACAATCGTCCCATGGGCAAATTCGAGACCGGCTCGCGTGCCGCGCTCTCCATCTGGGTGGACTACAGGCAGCGCGTGGAGAGCCAATTCCCGCCGGACGACTTCCCGCAGCCGCCGGGAGTGGGCATGGTGCGCGTGGACGCCAAGAACGGTCTTCTGGCCGGCCCCGCCTCGGACGAGAGCTTCTTCCTGCCGTTCATGGCGGGCACGGAGCCTACGCAGGTCTCCTCGGGCGTCTCGTCTCTTGAGGGCGAGCAGAGCCAGGGCGAGGACCTGTTCCGTCAGGTGTTTTGATGTTTACGGGCGCCTGCCCGAAGCGATACGTTACGTCCGACAACAACTGTCAAGGAGGCGTGCATGCCCTGCATCAAGATCGAGACCAACGTTTCCCTGGACCCTGCCAAGGCCAAGGCCCTTGCGCTGAAGTTGGCCCAGGATCTGGCCGCACCCATCGGCAAGCCCGTTGACCGTATCCTGGCGGTCATCGAGCCGGGGATGGCGCTTTCCTATCGCGGCACCAGCGACCCGGCGGCCTTCGTGGAGTTGAAGAGCATCGGCCTGACCGCCGACGACTGCCCGGCCCTGGCCGTGTTCATCGGCGAGTTCCTGGAGCGTGAACTGGGCGTGCCCGCGAGCATGGGGCTGATCGAGTTCAAACCCCTCGATCCCGGCTTCACGGGCGTGAACAAGGGGACCGTGGCCAAGCCCGCGAACTGAACCGGCTCCCCTTGGCGCGAGAAGCGTCGAAGGGGGCGGCTTTGAAAAAGCAGAAGGCCCGGCGCGTTCGTGATGCGTGCCGGGCCTTTTCTCATTGCGCTTTCCGCGCGGGCGTCGCGATTGGTCCGGCCTCAGGCCAGGGCGTTCTCCTCTTCCGACGGAACACGTTCGCCCCAGGCAGCATGGTCGGGCCAGTGCTTCTTCGCCTCGCTGTAGCCGAGTTGAAAGGCTTTCATGTTCAGGTCGAGTATTTTGGGAGGCAGGTTTTCGCGCAGGGCCTGCTTCATGACCCGCTGTTCCGCGAAGGGCAGAAGCCGCGTGAGCGCGCCCAGCACCACCACGTTCATGGCCTGTGGGGTCTTGATCTTCTTGGTCGTCATGTCCGTGAAGGGCAGGCCCAGGAAGAGATTGGAGGGCGTCTGGCGCACGAGCGAGGTGTCCACCACCAGCACTCCGCCGGGCTTGATGTAGCGGTAGTAGGCGTAGCAGGCCTCTTGCGAGAGGGCCACGAGCATGTCCACGTTCTCGGTCTTGGGGTAGCTGATGGGTTGCGAACTGACGACAAGGTCCGAGCGGCTGGCGCCGCCGCGCGCCTCGGGGCCGTAGCTCTGGGTTTGGGTCACGTAGTAGCCGTGGCCCAAGGCAAGCCCATGTCCGAGAATGCGACCCAGGGTGATGATGCCTTGGCCGCCAGTGCCCGAAAGCCGGATTTCGAAACGATGCAGATCCTGGGGCGTCTTCATTTCCCACTCCCTTCGACGGCCTCGGTCGGCTGCGGGCAAAGGCTTGTTCGCAGGTCGGCGTAAAGCTCTTCAAGCCCCTTGGTGTCGTGCTCGGCAAAGGTGCCGATGGGCAGCTTGTCCTTGCGGTCCTCGGGCTTCATGGCTTCGTATTTCTCGCGTTTCACGCAGGTGTGCTTGAGCCAGGAATACATGTCCACGGCGGTCTTGTACTTATTCTTGCGGCCGTACTGGGTGTGACAGGGCGAGATGATCTCCACGAGGTTGAAGCCGGGCCGCTCGATGGCCGTGGAGACCAGACGGTCGAGCATGTTCACGTGGAACACGCTGCCTCGGTACACGCCGTTGGCCCCGGCCGCGCGAGTCAGGTCCACCAGGTCGAAGGATTTCTCCATCTGTCCGAAGGGTGTTGTCTGCGTGTTCGCGCCCTGCGGCGTGGTGGCCGAGCATTGCCCGCCGGTCATGCCGTAGATGTAGTTGTTGAGCACCAGGGCCGTGACGCCGATGTTGCGGCGCGCGGCATGGATGAGGTGGTTGCCGCCGATGGAGAAGGCGTCGCCGTCGCCCATGATGGCGATGACTTTGAGCTTGGGGTTGGCCATCTTGATTCCGGTGGCGAAGGTCAGGGCACGGCCGTGAGTGGTGTGGACGGTGTTGAAGTCCACGTAGGCCGCAATGCGGCCCGAGCAGCCGATGCCCGCCACGATGCACACGTCGTCCTTTTCGAGGCCGAGGCCGTGAATGGACCGGATGAGCGAGCCGAGCACGATGCCGTGGCCGCAGCCCGCGCAGAAGACGTGGGGGAATTTTTTGTTGTGCCGCAGGTAGTGATGGATGAGTTCGGTGACGTCGGACATACAGCTACCCCTGGCTTATGGACTTGTAGATTTGCGACGGGGTGATGATCTGGCCGTCGATGCGGTTGATGGTCCGCACCGAGGTTGTCTTGGAGGCTACGCGCTTCACCTCCCGCGACATCTGGCCCATGTTCATCTCGGGCACGATGATCCGCGAACAGCGGTGCGCCAACTTGTCCACGTAAGTCTTCGGGAAGGGGAAGAGGGTCTTCAGCTTGAGCAACCCAGCCTTGTAGCCCTGCTCGCGGGCCATGTCGATGGCCAGATGCGCCGAGCGAGCGACGGAGCCGTAGGCGATCACGCCGATCTCGGCATCCTCGGTGCGGTACTCCTCCACGAGCATTATGTCCGGGAAGAATTGGTCGATTTTGCGGAACAACCGCTCCATGAGCGATTTGATCTCCTCGGGCTGCTGCGTGGGGAACCCCATCACGTCGTGGGTCAACCCCGTGACGTGGTGGCGGTAGCCCGAGCCGATGGGGGGCATGGGCGAGACGCCGCGCATGGTGTCCTCGTAGGGTTTGTACCATTCGGGCGGCACGCTCGGATAGGAACGGTTGAATATCTCGAATGCCTCGGGGCCGGGAACGTCGATACGTTCGCGGGTGTGGGCGGTGATCTCGTCGATGAGCAGGATGACCGGCGTGCGGTACTTCTCGGCGAAGTTGAAGGCCTGAATGGTCATCTCCATGCATTCTTTCACGTCCGAGGCGGAGAGCACGATGATCGGATGGTCGCCGTGCGTGCCCCACCGTGCCTGCTGTACGTCGCCCTGGGCCGGAGAGGTGGGCAGTCCGGTGGAAGGCCCGCCGCGCATGACGTTGACGATGACCAGCGGCACCTCGGTCATGCACGCGAAACCCAGATTCTCCTGCATGAGCGAGAAGCCGGGGCCCGAAGTGGCGGTCATGGCCTTTCTTCCGGCCAGTGACGCGCCGATGACAGCGCCCAGACTCGCGATCTCGTCTTCCATCTGGATGAACGCCCCGTCGGGAATCCGGGGCAGGCGCGCGGCCATGACCTCCATGATCTCGGACGATGGGGTAATGGGATATCCCGCGTAGAAGGTGCACCCGGCGATGAGCGCGCCTTCGACGACCGCCTCGTTGCCCAGTGCGAAGAGAGCCTTGGCGTTTTTCTTTTTGTGGTTCGGCATCGGGCTCCCTCTACTCCTTGCCGGCTTCTGTTTCCAGACCGTTCTCGAAACATTCCGGAGACTTCCTGCGGCGTCCTTTGCCCCGGACGACAATTGCAAAGTCGGGGCAGTGACGTTCGCAGAATCCGCAGTTGATGCACTCGCCGGGTCTGGCCGCCCTGGCCTTGCCGTCCTTGGTCAGGACCAGTACCTTGGCGGGGCAGAAGGCCACGCAGATGCCGCAGCCCTTGCACCAGTCGGGATAGATGGTGATTTCCGTCTGGCCTTTTGTTTTTTTCGACATTTTCCGCCTTCCGGCGCTGAATTGTTGGCGAACGGGCCTGTGGCCCGCACGGTGTTCGCCCTGAAAATATGATCGCGCGTCCATGCGCCTTACCTCAACCCAGGGAAAATGGCAATTGTGCGGCGGCCGACGCCGCCATGACGCGAGCTTGACAATTCCGGCACAAAAGATACAACCGTTCGGCTCATTTCGGAAACGGCGGGGGGCTTGCCGTTGTCGTACTCCGGGCCCTTTCACGGGCTTGGACAATTCTCCGCGTAAAGGAGCGCCATGGCACTCATCGAAATACGATCGCTGAACAAGTGGTTCGGTGAATTTCAAGTTCTGAAGAACATCACCGAATCCGTGGAAAAGGGAGAGGTGCTTGTCGTCTGCGGTCCTTCCGGCTCCGGAAAGTCCACCCTGATCCGTTGCATCAACAGGCTGGAGGACTACCAGCAGGGCGAGATAGTCATCGAAGGTGTGAACATCAAGGACAAGAGTGTAAATCTGAACACTCTCCGCAGCGAAATCGGCATTGTCTTCCAGCAGTTCAATCTGTACCCGCATCTGACGGTTCTGAAAAATATCACGCTCGCTCCCACCAAGGTCAAGGACGTCGCCCGCAAGGACGCCGAACGCACGGCCCTCGAACTGCTCGAACGGGTGGGCATCCACGACCAGGCGCTCAAGTATCCGGCCGAGCTTTCCGGCGGGCAGCAGCAGCGCGTAGCCATCGCCCGCGCCCTGGCCATGCGGCCCAAGATCATGCTTTTCGACGAGCCCACATCGGCGCTCGATCCCGAGATGATCAACGAAGTCCTGAACGTCATGAAGGACTTGGCGCGCGACGGCATGACCATGGTCTGCGTGACGCACGAGATGGGCTTCGCGCGCGAGGTGGCCGACCGCGTCGTCTTCATGGACGGCGGCGAGGTCATCGAACAGGCTCCGCCCGACGAATTCTTCCGAAATCCCCGGCACGAGCGCACGCGCGCGTTCCTCAAGGAGATCCTGTAGCCGACATCCGTCGGCCGCATCACAATCAACCCGCAGGAGGTCGGTTCAATGCGCAGAATCACCCTTACCCTGGCCGTGGCCCTGTGCTGCGTCCTGGCCCTTGGCTCCACGGCCATGGCCAACAAGCTGGAGCAGATCAAGCAGAAAGGCGTGCTTGTTTGCGGCGTCAAGGATTCCCAGGTCCCCTTCGGGTTCGTTGACGAAACGACCAAGCAGTTGGCCGGTTTCGAAATCGACATCTGCTCCTACATCGCGGACAAGATGGGCGTGAAGTCCGAAGTCAAGCCGGTCACCTCGGCCACCCGCATTCCCATGCTCACCCAGGGCTCCGTTGATCTGGTCATCGCCACCATGACCCACAAGTTCGAGCGCGACGACGTCATCGACTTTTCCATCACCTACTTCATGGACGGCCAGAAGCTGCTCGTGAAGAAGGGTGAGGGCATCAACTCCGTGGCCGACCTCGCGGGCAAGAAAGTGGGCACCGCCAAGGGCTCCACCTCCGAGAAGAACATCAAGGAAGCCCAGCCCCAGGCCCAGGTGCTGTCCTTCGAGAACTACCCGCAGGCCTTCCTGGCCCTGAAACAGGGCAAGGTTTCCGCCGTGACCACCGACTCCACCATCCTGCTTGGCATCAAGAACAGCGACGAGAACCCCGACCAGTGGGCCATCGTGGGCGAGGCGTTCTCCTCCGAGCCCTACGGCATCGGCATGGTGGAAAACGAGTCCAAGCTGCGCGACTTCGTGAACCGCTCCCTGGCCGAGATGTGGGTGTCCGGCGACTACAAGGCCAACTACGACAAGTGGTTCGGCCCCGACACCAAGTACTACCTGCCTCTTGAGTGGGAAATGGAAGTCTGGCCGTTCTAAGGCCCCAAGCTTCGGCGGGGCGCGTCTGACGCGCCCCGCTTCGTTTGAACCTACCGACACAACGGATTCGACGTGGCCTACAATTTCGACTGGAGCATCGCCCTGACCGGCGAGTACGGCGGCTGGATCGTGGACGGCGTGATCATGACGCTGCACATCTCCGCCGTATCCATCGTGTTTTCGATGCTTTTGGGTACCCTGATCGCGGTCATGCGCCTCACGGGGCTCAAACCCCTCGAATGGTTCGCGCTCGCCTACACGGAGTTTTTCCGCAACACGCCGCTGCTGGTGCAGATATTCTTCTGGTATTTCGGATCCTACGCCATTTTGCCAAATGCTGTGAACCAGTGGCTGTACCAGCGCGATTTCGAGTTCGCGGCCGGTGTCATCGCCCTCACCGTCTATACCTCGGCCTTCATCGCCGAGGAAATCCGCTCGGGCATCTTCTCCATTCCCAAGACACAGCTTGAGGCCTCGCGGGCCTGCGGCCTGTCCTTCATCCAGGCCATGCGCTACGTCATTTTGCCCCAGGCCTTCAGAATCATCATCCCGCCGCTCATCTCGCAGTTCCTGAACCTCATCAAGAACTCCTCCCTGTGCATGACCATCGGCGTCATGGAGTTGACCTACATGGCGCGCCAGATCGAATCATACAGCTTCAAGGGCTTCGAAGCATTCACGGTGGCCACGCTGATCTACCTGACGATCTCGCTCATCGTGTCCTTCGTCATCACCCAGTACAACCGCCTTTTCCTCAGGCAGATAAGGTACTAGGGGGCTGAGCGTGAACTTCGACGTCGTCATCGCCAACTTCCCGTACCTGCTCTGGGGCGCCTATCCCGACGGTCCCCTTGGCGGTCTGGCCCTGTCCATCGTGCTCGCCGCGGGCGGCATCTTCGGGGCCTTCTGGATCGGCTTGGTCATGGGCCTTGGCCGTCTCTCCACGCGCTGGTGGGTGCGCCTGCCCTCCATCGTCTACATCGAAATCATCCGCGGCGTTCCCCTGCTGCTCTTGATTTTCTGGTTCTACTTCCTGGGCCCGGTTGCCTTTGGCCACGTTCTGCCCGAGACGACGAGCGCGCTCATTGCCTTCATCGTTTTTACCGGGGCGTATGTGGCCGAGATCGTGCGAGCGGGCGTGCTCGCCCTGCCCAGAGGGCAGATGGAGGCGGCGCGCTCGTCGGGTTTGTCGCACGTGCAGGCCATGCGCTACGTGATTTTGCCCCAGGCCCTCCGCAACATGATCCCTTCCTTCGTCAACCAGTTCGTCTCCCTGACCAAGGACACGTCCCTGGCTTCGATCATCGGTGTGCTCGAACTGACGCGCGCGGCGGATCAGATCAGCAACCGCGTGCTGACCGCGCCTACGGAGATCTATTTCACCATCCTCGTGCTCTATTTCATCATCTGCTATGTGCTCACGGCTACGTCGCGCCGTCTGGAGAAGCACATGTCGCGCTATCAGGCGCGTGACAGGTAGCAGACCGTTTGCAAAAAGCGAGGCCGGACGCGATGTTTCGCGCCCGGCCTTTTCTTTTGCTTCCTTCCGGCAATGCGGCAGGCAGGGTCTTTTCGACAGCTAGCCCCTGATCCATATCAGGCTGGCCTGGCGGCCCGTCTTTTCCCGGCGGCGGTAGGAGAAGAACGTATCGGCCAGGGAGTTGGTGCACAAGTCGATCTGGAAGATGTTGCCGGGTTTGAGTCCCGCCTCGCGCAACTGATGGCGTGTGAGCAACCACAGGTTCACGGTTTTCGTGGCCGGGTCATAGTGGTCTTTGAAGTCGGGGCCGAATTCCCGCTCGAAGTCGCTGAATTCGCTGGCCGACGGCCCGAGCGAGGGGCCTCGCACGGCCAGGACGTCGGCCGGGTCCAGGGAATAACGTTCGCAAAAGGCCTTTGTGCCGAGCAAGGGGAAGCCTTGCACGTTGCCCCGCCAGCCCACGTGCAGCGCGGCCACGTATTTGCCCGAGCGGTGGGCGAGCAAGATGGGTTGGCAGTCGGCCGACTTGATGACCAGCGCCTGTCCGGGCATGGCGGAGGCTAGGCCATCGCCCTCGATGATGGGGCCTTTCGCGATGTCGCCGGGCTCGGGGTCGAAGACCATGCCTACGCCGTGCACCTGCCTGAGCTCCTGCCAGTGGGCGAAGCCCAGCTCGCGTTGCATGGCTTGGCGGTTGGCCACGACCTTGGCCGGGTCATCACCGACTTCCATGGAAATGTTCGCCAGGTCGAAGGGACTGGACGAATAGCCGCCGAAACGGGTGCCGAAGGCGCAGCGTACGTTTTCGATGCCGGGGAAGGCGAAGGGGATGGCGAAGGGAGTGGGGATGTTCTTCATGAGGCTACCTCTATTGTTTCCGATTCAGTGACGATGAAATGCATGCGCCTGTCCCAGGTGTCGCTCGGCACCTCGTCGAGAAGCTGAAATCCGAACGCCGGAGCTATTGCCGCTGTCTCGGGCATCCGGGCCAAAAGCCGGTCGTAGAATCCGCCGCCCATGCCAAGCCGCGCGCCTGTGCGGTCAAAGGCCACCCCGGGCACGATGGCGACATCTGGCTGGGCTGCCTCGATCAGTTCGCACACTGCCGGGTCCGGCTCCGGGATGCCGTATTTCCCCGACCCGAGCTCGCCTACGCAGGTTACGCGGTGCAGGTCCAGGCAGCCTGCCTCGTGTGGGCGACAACGGGGCAGGAGTACTCGCACCCCACGTTTCCACAGCGCGTCGCGGAGCATGTCCGTGTCCACCTCGCCGCGCACCGGGGCGTAAAGAAGCACCTCACGCGCCTGCGCGACGGAGGGCAGGGCCAGGATTCGCTTCTGGATGCGCCGGGAAAGCGCCATTCGCTCTGCATCCGGTTGCGACGAGCGTCTGGCGAGCATGGCGGCCCGTACGGCCTGCTTATGGTCCATGGCGAAGGTTTTCATGGCAACCGGTATACGTTATCAGGGTCCGAAGGGAAAACCAAGGGCCTGCCGTGTGAACGAGGGCCTTTGCGCATGGAGAGGACGATGGACGAGCAGATATACGTTGGATTCGGCGACGTGCACGGTCGTCTGGAGAACATGGCCCGCATCCCCGAGATACGGACGGCCGCGGGCGTCATCATTTCCGGCGATCTTTCCAACCACGGCGGCAAGGCCGAGGCCGAGGCGATCATTGGTGCGGCGCGCGCCTTGAATGACCGCGTCTACGCCCAGATCGGCAACATGGATAAAAAGGCCGCCGAAGCGTGGCTTGACGAGGTCGGTGCAAACATCCACCGGAAGGCCGTGGAACTGCCTGGCGGCGTGTGGATGATGGGCGTCGGCTGGTCCTCACCCACGCCTTTTGGCACGCCCTCGGAGATGCCGGACGAGGTGCTCGGCGAGTGGCTTGAGGAGACGTGGGTCAAGGTGGGCGATCCCTCACG
This sequence comes from Alkalidesulfovibrio alkalitolerans DSM 16529, assembly GCF_000422245.1. NCBI lineage: Bacteria > Pseudomonadati > Thermodesulfobacteriota > Desulfovibrionia > Desulfovibrionales > Desulfovibrionaceae > Alkalidesulfovibrio > Alkalidesulfovibrio alkalitolerans. The sequence continues at coordinate 39,508 of NZ_ATHI01000029.1, read as the reverse complement.
GCTGATCGTGGTCTGCCACACGCCGCCTCACGGCACCAAGGCCGATGTGATCGGCAAAGGGACGCACGTGGGCAGCGTGGCGGTGCGCGGGTTTCTGCTCAGGCGGCGGCCGCCGGTCTGCCTGACTGGCCATATCCACGAATCGGCCTGCGAGGATACGCTCGGCGACACCCGGATCGTCAATCCGGGCATGCTCGGCCAGGGCGGCTACGCGCTGATAACAGTCCGAAATGATAAGATAGCAATAAAATTACGCCATGTGTAGTCGATGTATACCGTGAAAGGAGGGCGTATGGCATTCCCAGGTGTTCAAGACATAACATTGCCGCTTCTTCGGTACCTTGGTGATGGAGAAATTCGTTCCAACGCTGAGATATATGCTGAGATGGCCAAACACTTTTCTCTTTCCGAGGATGATCTCCGAGTGTTGCTTCCAAGTGGAAGGCAACCTATCTTCAAGAATCGTGTTGCGTGGGCAAAAGCATTTCTCAAGCAAGCGAGGATATTGGAGTCTCCTGCGCGGGGAAACTATGTAATCACGAAGCGGGGAAAAGAAGTTCTGGCAGAGAATGTACAAAGATTGACGAACAAATATCTTTGTAGATTTGATGAATTTGTTGAGTTCAAAAGGGTGGGAAGAATGGAGATATGCAATCTTCGTGTGAGGGGCAAAGCGAGAAGACCCCCCTTGAACTCATTGAGGAAGGATTTCTGAGTATACGGAATGAGCTTGTCGCGAGTATCATTGATACGATAAAGAAATGCTCGCCAATGTTTTTTGAAAAACTTGTCGTCGATCTATTGATTGCGATGGGATATGGTGGATCAAAGAAGGAAGCTGGACTCGTCACGTCATATGCAAATGACGAAGGAGTTGATGGCATAATCAAGGAAGATAGACTTGGTCTTGATGTTGTTTATGTGCAGGCGAAGAAATGGGAATCTTCTGTTTCTCGGCCTGAGATTCAAAAATTTGCAGGTGCTCTTTTGGGCAAAAAAGCTAAGAAAGGTGTTTTTATAACAACATCTTCTTTTACAAAAGAAGCAGTATCTTTTGCAAACTCGGTAGAAGCGAAAATAGTTTTGATTGATGGGCAAAAGCTTGCAGAATACATGATTGAGTATGGCGTCGGTGTTGCTGTCGAAGATTCATATGTGATCAAGAGAATCGACCTCGGTTATTTCATTGAAGATAATATCTAGCCACGGGATTGTGCCTGATGATTCTCTATTCCTGGAACGTGAACGGCTTTCGGGCCGTGGTGCAGAAAGGTTTTTGGGACTGGTTTCGCGAGCGTGGAGCGGATGTCGTTTGTTTGCAAGAGACCAAGGCGTCGCCGGAGCAGCTTTCCCCCTCGGACATCAATCCCGACGGGTACATGGGCATCTGGAGCGCCTCCACGGTGAAGAAGGGCTACTCTGGAACCGCATGCTTCTGTCGTCAAGCACCCCTTGACCATCGTCTCGAATTGCCGGACTCGGCTTGGCAGGGGGAGGGCAGGCTCGTGCACGTGGAGTTCGAGAAATTCCACCTGCTGAACTGCTATTTCCCCAATTCCGGCCAGGGGCCCGCGCGATTGGCCTACAAACTCGGTTATTACCAGGCGTTTCTCGACTACTGCCAGGAACTGCGCCGCGACAAGCCCGTGGTCTTTTGCGGCGACGTGAACACTGCGCACCGCGAGATCGATTTGCACGATCCCGTGGGCAACGCCAAGTCTTCCGGATTTCTGCCCGAGGAGCGGGCCTGGGTGGATCGGTTCGTGGACGCCGGATACGTGGACAGCTTCCGGCTCTTCGAACAGAGCGGCGGGCATTATACGTGGTGGGACTATCGCACGCGGGCCAGACCCAGGAACCTGGGCTGGCGCATCGACTATTTCTTCGTCTGCGAGGAATTGAAGGACGCCGTGAAGCGGGCCTGGATCGAGCCCGATGTCAACGGCTCCGACCACTGCCCCGTGGGCCTGGAGCTTTCGCTTTAGCCTTACCGCCCGGTTCGCGCTTGGCCGGGGCCTTGGACGTTCCTTTCATGGCTCCCGGCCGCGCGGGACGGTCCTGCCCTTTTGCGCCATGGGCCGTTGCTTCGTCGCGCGGCTGCCGCTCTTCGCGCGGCTTTTTCTCGCCCGGGGCCTTGCCAAAAGTCGTGCGGTTCGCCCCGGCGTCCTTCGTGTGCCGTGCCTGCGGACCGCGATGCGGCTTGCCGTCCGGGCCGGGCATGGGCACGCGAAGCGCCCCGGAGACCTTGTCCACCACGTCCGCTTCCGGCCACACCGGCCTCACCAGTTCACCGGACTGGCGCATCCAGCCCATGAGCAGGGTCAGTCCCCGCACGGAACAGGCGTACTGTCCGCGCTCGCCGCCGGGCAGGGGGAAGGCCTCGGAGACCACGCGAGCCTGCGTTTCGTCGGGCCGGGGCAGCGTACGCCCGGCCAGGACGAACGAGACATGCAGCCGCGACTTGGGAAGCCGCGCGGCTTCGCTCAGGTGCGTGAGCCAGGCGGGCGCGCCCTGGCTGTCGAAGCCGAAGTGGCACCACGCCTTCCGGCCCGTGCCCGGCATGGGGCATTGCGTCTGGTGCGGGCAGGGCGAGGCCATGACGAAGCCCTCGTCCTCGATCAGGGTTTCGCGCAGTTCGATCAACCGGCGCGCGGCCAGCCGGGTTCCCGGCTCCACGAGCAGAAGCGAGCCGTCGGCCGCGAGATGCGAGGCCAGACGTCCGGCAAGTCCGGCAAGATCAGGCTCGCGCCGCGAGCCCGGACCTCCGGAAAGTTCGTTCAAAACGTTGGCAGCCGTGATCAGGTCGGCCCGCGCGCGCGGCAGCTTGAACAGGTGTTCGGCTTCGAGTCGGATGTCCCACGGACTCTTTGGGTCGAGCAGGCGGAAGAGGTCGCGTCCCAGGCGCAAGGATTTGCCCGCGCGATCCAGGCAGACGAAGCGAAGTTTCTGGCGGCGAAGCTCGGGCCGCGCCAGCCACAGGGCCTGCAATACCGTCAGCGGCCCGGCCCCCAGGTCCACCACCAGGGCGTCGTCGGGCAGGGCGAGCGGCAGGCTGGCGAAGAGCCGGGTCAGGCGCACCAGGTTCCAGGGGTGGAAATAGTGCAGGTAGGCTGCCAGGGGGCCTGGCCGCGTCATGTAGTCCGGGGCGAAGGCCTCGCCGCGCTCCTCGGTCAGGCTGGCGGAAAGGTCGCGCACCTCGTAGTGCAGCGTCCGGGCGTGGCGCGGGGTGAGCGGCATGACCTGCTTGAGCATGCGCCCGTATTCGGCCAGATGCCCGGCCGCCTCCGGTGTGAGCGGTCCAAAGAGCGAAGGGCAGGGCGCGGACGAGGGATTGTCAGGGAACATAGGTGAATCGCATCCTTTCAAGATAGTGGCGGCCGAAATCGGACCGCGCGGTCAGGTCCAGCACCGTGGCTCGCTCTGGCAGGGACTGGGCGTGGTCGCGCGCGGCGCTGTCCATGGCCAGAAGGCGGGCTCCGGCAAGCGAGGTGTTGCCAGCCGCCCGGCATGCCGTCGCGAGCGTCTGAGGCAGGAAGCCGAGTTCGGCCAAATCCTCGGGGTGCACATGGCTGCCTAGTGCTCCGGCCAGATGGACGGTTGTGACGCCGCGCGGCGTACATGCGGCGGCCTCGAAAAGGCTGGCCAGGGCATGGTTGCAAGCGGCCTTGACCTTCAAGACTTCCTCCACGTCCGAGGCCGTGAAGCGCAGTCCGCCCGAAAGCTCCAGCGCGGGTTGTCCCCGCGTGCGGTCGAGCGTGGTCAGAACCCGGGCCGCGAGGGGAGAGGGACCATCCATGAAACGGCCGTCCTCGTCAAGCGCTCCTGCCCGGCGCAGGCAGGCGAGGAGCGAGATCGCGCCCGTGCCGGAAATGCCGCTCGGGCCGTTTTCTGGGCACGGCGGCAGGATGCGCGGCAAAAGGCCTGCTGGCGTCAGATCGAAGCCGGTGATCGCGCCGGGACCGGCCAGGCAGCCGTGTGAAAGCCCCACGCCTTCGAGCGCGGGCCCCATGGGAACGCTGGCCATGAGAAGGCGGCCGTCCGGCAGGGCCAGGACGAACTCGCCGTTGGTCCCGAAATCCGCCAGAAGCCAGGGCGGAGCAGGGTGGACCTCCCGTTCCAGGTGCACGACTCCGGCCGCCACGTCCCCGCCGACGAAGGGGCCGAACTGCGGCGGGATGTAGGCCTCTGGCAGGCCCTCTCCGAGTCGCTCCAGTCGGCCGCCCGCGTAGTCCAGGTGGTAGGGCGCGCGGGCCAAGCCCTCCACGGGCAGGCCGAGGAGCAGGCTGGTCATGGATGGGTTGCCCGCCATCACAAGAAGTTCGGGGTAGCCTGTGAGGCGGAGCAGGTCCAAAAGGCGTTCGTGCACTACTCGTCGCAGATGAGGGGCATGTCCGGCCAGGGCCAGGGCGAGGCGTGACATGATCTCGCTGCCCGCGCCAATTTGGGGGTTCAGGTCGGACCCGAAGGCCAGTTCGCGACCATCCAGGGCCAGGGCTGACCATTGCAGGCTCGTGGTGCCCAGGTCCACAGCCAGGGCAGCGGCTTCGACGGTTGGCATGGGAGCGGGAACCGGCGCGGCAGGTCCGCCCTGGGCGACGATCATGCCCGGTGCGGCAACGTGGCGGCAGGCAAGGCGGTCGCTCGAGTCGATGTCCTCGGGAGAGAGAAGTTTGCGTTCGGCATCGTCCAAAGGCGGCGTTCCTTTCAAAAAACGCGTCTTGCAGCGGCCGCAAAGCCCCGCTCCGCCGCACATCGGCTTGACATGCCCCGCAAGGTGCAGGAACATGGCCTGCGCAACGGTAATCCCCGGCTCCACGGGAACGGTCACGTATCGGCCGTCGTTCGTGACAATGGTGAATACTTCGGTTGCCTGTGGCATGAATGCATGATGGAGCCAAGCGCCCTTTTTTGCAACGTCCGTCGGCCGTTTTGAATGGTTTCTTTTTCCGGCGTCTTGACGGCGGGGCATGAAGCCTTACTACCCTGCAACAAGGTTTTATCAGAGCAAGGAGCGTATATATGACGTATGCCGAACGTTTTTGTCCCCATTGCGGCGACAAGCTGTGCGAATGGGAAGCGCCCCCCGAGACTTGGTGGGGCATCATTCTGGTCTGCAACAACAACGATTGCAGCTACTTCAAGGGTTCCAACGACGAGATCGCGGGCAAACGGGACGATTCGGGCCTTGGAACCCGCTACGCCGAAGACCCCAAGCTTGATTACGCCCCCTTCAACCTTCTTTCCTGGTGCCCCAGGCTTGACTGATTCTTCGCGCTGACGCCACGGGCGAGCTCCTGGTGGGGCCTCGCTACCGAATTCGAAATGAAAGACGCCGGGGGCTGAAAACCTCCGGCGTCTTTTTGCGTTTTTCGGGAAGGCGCTGGGAATCCGCAAACTTGGCCCTACAGGGCCGTGGGCGCTTCGCGTGGGGCTGGAGCCTGGACCTGAAGCTGCTCGTCCATGTCGAGCAGTGGCCTGAGCTGCTGCACGACCCGCTTGAATGCCTTCATGTTCTCCTTGGAAACATTGTCCGCAGGAGGCGTTTTTACGTTCAGCGGGTTTACGTACTGGCCGTTGAGTCGCATGCGGAAGCACAGATGCGGGCCGGTCGAGAGGCCTGTGGTGCCAACGTAGCCGATGACCTGCCCCTGGTTCACGCGTGCCCCTTTCCTGATGCCCCGCGCAAAACCGTTCAGGTGCAGATACCACGTCTCGTAGCCGTTGCGGTGCTGGATCTTGACCATGTTGCCCGAGCCGCCATTGAAGGCGGCGAAGGTCACAGTGCCGTCGCCGACGGTACGCACCGGCGTGCCGATGGGAGCGGCGTAGTCGATGGCTGGATGCGCTCTGAACTCGTTGAGGATGGGGTGCATGCGCCTGAGGTTGAAGCCCGACGAGATGCGGGTGAATTCGAGCGGCGCACGCAGGAAAGCCTTGCGCATGGAGCGGCCTTCGAGGTTGAAATAGGAGGCCCGTCCCTCGGCCTCCTCGAAGAGGAAGGCGTAGTAGGAATCCCCCTGATTGTCGAAGCGCGCCGCGAGCACCCTGCCATAGCCAGCGAAGGCGCCCTCGCGATAGCGCTTTTCGACGACTAGGCTGAAAGAGTCGCCTTGTCTCAGGTCGCGGGTGAAGTCGATGTCCCATTCGTAGATGCGCGCTATGGCGAAAACGAGGGACGGACCCTCGCCGCTGTCATCGACCGCCTGGAAGAGGCTGTCGTTGATCGTGCCGCTGACCGTGACGGTCGTGGTTTCATATTCGATGGGCACGCGATTGACAACGAAGCCGCTCTCATCGAGTTCGACAACCAGACGTTCTTCAGCGTCGATGTCGTAGACGAAGCTGCGGAATGAGTCGTTTTCGGCGATGATGCTGTATTCGCGTCCGGCATTGATGCGCGAGAGGGGGAACACGTCGGCGCATTTTTGCACAAGTGCATGGATGTCCGCTGGGCCGAAATAGGAACCGAGAAGATTCGAGACCGTTTCGCCGGGTTTGATGACGCCTTTGACGACGTCGATTGCGGATGCAGCGTCAGCGATCTCGATCTCATCGTCGATTTCCGCAAGCATATCCGCCTGGGCCGAGGCATCGCAATTCTCGACTTCGCTTCGAGCACCCATCAAGGGAGCCGTTCTTTCTTCGGTGAGTGTGGGGAGGATAAGCGTTGCGCTGAGCAGCAGGGCGAAAAAAGCGAAGGCCAGACGCCCCGCCACGGGGCGTCTGGCCTTTTGCGCGAAGATGTAACGGTTTCGTTTCTTCATCATTTTGCACAATTCCTGCGGCAGGTCCATTCGATGCATGGATCATCTACAGTCGTGCAGAGAGATACATGGATTATGTAGACTTGTCCACCCCTTTGCGAGAGGCGTCCGGCAAGCCGCGAGAGCGGTTGCCTGGTGGCAGCCGCGCGACGGTTCGTCCGCCATGATTCGCGGCGCGGCTACAGAGCGGTAGGATCCTTTTCGGGGGGGCGCACCGGAGTCTGGACGCGCAGCGGTTCCTCCGCATCGAGCAGGGGCCGCAGGTGGCGCACGGTGCGCTCGAAGGCGTCCATCCTGGCCTTGGATACGTTCTCGGCCGGGGGCATCTTCACGTTCATGGGGTTAACGTATTTCCCGTTGAGGCGCATGCGAAAGTCCAGGTGTGGCCCGGTGGAACGGCCCGTGGAGCCCACGTATCCGATGATCTGTCCCTGGGAGACGCGAGTTCCCTTGCGCACGCCGCGTGCATAGCCCTGTAGATGCAGGTACCACGTTTCATAGCCGTTGCGATGCAGGACCTTGATCATGTTGCCGGCCGCTCCGTTGTATCCCGCGTAGGTCACGGTGCCGTCACCGATTGTGCGCACCGGCGTTCCGGTCGGCGCGGCGTAGTCGATGGCCGGGTGTGCCCTGACTTCGTTGAGGATGGGGTGCACCCGGCGCAGGTTGTAGCCCGAGGAAATGCGGGTGAATTTGAGCGGAGCCTTGAGGAATGCCTTGCGCATGGAGCGCCCTTCGAGGTTGAAATAGGAGGGCCGTCCTTCAGACTCCTCGAAGAGGATCGCGTAGAAGGGAGTCCCTTGGTTGTCGAAGCGCGCCGCAAGCACCTTGCCGTAGCCCGCGAAGGCGCCCTCGCGATAGCGTTTTTCGACCACAAGACTGAAGGAGTCGCCTTGTCTGAGGTCGCGGGTGAAGTCGATGTCCCATTCGTAAATGCCCGCGATGGCAAAAACAAGGGATGCTCCCTCGCCGCTGCCCTCGACCGCCTGGAAGAGGCTGTCTGAGATGGTTCCGCGCACAGTGACGGTCTGGGTCTCGTATTCGATGGGGACTCGGTTGACCACGAAGCCGTCCTCGGCGTGCTCGATGATCAACTGTTCCTCCGCGTCGATGTCGTAGACGAAACTGCGGAACGTATTGTCTTCGGAGATGATGCTATATTCCCGCCCCGCATTGATACGGGAAAGGGGAAAGACATCGGCGCACTTTTGTACAAGTGTGTGGATGTCCGAGGGGCCGAAATACTGTCCCAGAATGTTGGAGACCGTGTCCCCTGGCTGGACAACTCCCTTGGAGACGTCGATGACAGGGCCGGTGTTTTCGGCTTCGCACGACTCTCCGCTTTGGGAGAGGGTTGCGTGTGGTTCTTGGCCTTCGTCATGACTTTCGAAAGAGAACCGTTCTTTCAGGATGGGAACGAGGAGCGTCGCGCAGAGAAGGGCAACACAAAACAAGAAGGCCAAACGTTTCGCCTGAGAACGTTTGGCCTTTGTGCCGAATAGATAGCGATTGGGTTTTGCCATGTTCTCGCAGTATGTCCGATGTTCACGCCGCAGGCAGTGTGCTCCGCGTTGTATTTTCACCGCCCCAATACACTCTTCGCAAGAGAGTGTCCATTCCCCGGAGTTGACAACGCAAGGGGATCGAGGGCGTCTTTGCCGGTCGTCGGCCAGTTTCGGCGTTTTCGGAACACGGGAAAAAATCTGTCTTATTCCCCTAAAGGATTCCCCTAAAGGGACGATAGGGCGAGCGACGGTGGTCGTCCAAGCATCATGAACCGCCTGAGGCAAGGACGCCGAGGGCAAGGACTTCAAGGAGGAACAACATGTCGCTCGTTATCAACCACAACCTGATGGCCATGAACGCGGCCCGCAACCTGACCACGGCCTACAGCAACCTGGGCACGTCGGTGAACCGGCTGTCTTCGGGCCTGCGCATCAACAGCGCGGCCGACGACGCCGCGGGTCTGGCGATTCGCGAACTCATGCGCGCGGACATCGCGTCCATCAACCAGGGCGTGCGCAACGCCATGGACGCGATCTCCATGATCCAGACCGCGGACGGCGCGCTGGGAGTCATCGACGAAAAGCTGATCCGCATGAAGGAACTCGCCGAGCAGGCCGCCACCGGCACCTACAACTCGGACCAGCGCCTCATCATCGACTCCGAGTTCCAAGCCATGGCCTCGGAAATCACCCGTATTGCCAACGCCACGGACTTCAACGGCATCTACCTGCTGAACGGCAACCTGAGTTCCGAGACCCACAACGGCGAGGGACTGAACTCCACGGGTAAGCTCAAGGTCCACTTCGGCGCGGGCAACGACTCGGCCGAGGACTACTACTACGTGCAGATCGGCAACTCCACGGCCTCGGCGCTCGGCGTCGGCATCGGTGCTGGGTCTGGCGCTCAGGCTCGTTCCGTGTCCACCCAGGCTTTGGCCCAGCGCGCTCTGGAAGGCATCCAAAATGCCATCATCTCCAAGGACAAGATCCGCGCCAACCTGGGTGCTCTCCAGAACCGTCTGGAGAACACCATCACCAACCTCCAGATTCAGGCCGAGAACCTGCAGGCCTCCGAGTCGCGCATCTCCGACGTGGACGTGGCCACCGAGATGACCGAGTTCGTGCGTCAGCAGATCCTTTCCCAGGCCGCAGTCGCCATGCTCTCGCAGGCCAACAGCCTGCCGAGGATGGCCATGCAGCTCCTGGGCGGCTAGCCCCGAAAACCTTTAAACGGCGACCGTCACCGGAAAGGCCCCCGAAAGGGGGCCTTTTTCGTTCATGCCGTTTCAGATGGCGGAGCGGCCGCCGGAATCCTGCGCTGACTCAGGAAGACCCCTGCGAAGACGACGACGGCGGCCAGCATCTGCTGCTTTGTGAAGGTGTCGCCGAGGAGCAGGCAGCCCAGGACCACCGAGACGACCGGGATGAGATTGACGAAGGCCGAGGCCTGGCCCGCGGGTACGCGGCTCATGCCGAAGTTGTACAGCCCGTAGGCCCCGATGCTGATGACCAAGCCGAGATAGACGATGCACAGCGCCGGGACGAGGGGCAGCTCCTGGGGCAGTTGCACGCCCGGCAGGGCCATGGCGGGCAGGAAGAATATCGCGCCCACGGCCGCCTGGGCGAAGGTCAGGAACCAGGCGTTGTAGCGCGAGGAAAGGTGCCTGAGCAGCACCATGTAGCCCGTGGCGCAACACATGGCCACGAACTCCAGGAAGTTGCCCAACAGGGGGTTGGGCGCGTTTTCGGTCTGCACGGCCACGCCTGTGAGCCAGACCACGCCGACGATGGACAGGCAAAAACCCGCGTAGGTGCGGCCCGCCGTGCGTTCGCCAAGGGCGAGGCGCGCGCCCAGCGCGACCATGAGCGGCAGGATGGCCGTGACCATGCCCGCCTGCGAGGCCGAGGTGTATTGCAGGGCGTAGGCCTCGAAGACGAAATACAGGCACGGCTCGCAAAGCGCCATGAGGGCGATCAGTTTCCAATCACCAGCACGGTAGTCGGCCCGGAACCGGCGCATGAGGAACAGGAAGGCCACGGCCGCGATGCTCATGCGCGCGAAGACGACGAAAAGCGGATGGAAGTTGGTCACCGCCACCTTCATGGCGATGAAGGAGCTGCCCCACAGGATGCAGGCCGCGAGCAGGGCGAGCGTGGGGGCGAGGTTCGATCCGTGGCGCGTGGTCATGTCGTTCTCCATACGCACGAACGCCGACGGCCCGTTGCGGCTCGTCGGCGTTCGTGCCTGCCTCAAAAGCAGGCTTGTTCTAGATTCGGATGGCGTCTTCGCGCCGGATCATCTTCTCCGCGTACACGTCGTCGGGCCAGTACAGCGGCGAGGCCGTGCCGGCCAGAAGCTCGCGCCGCACGTCGGCGGTCACGGGCAGCCTGTTCTGGATGAAGCTCGTGTAGATGCCCGCGCGGTCCACGTGACCGATGAGGATGCAGCCCACGAGCCGGTCACGGGCGAAGACCAGCTTCCGATAGGTCATGGCCTGCGGATCGGCGTCCACGGTGACCTCGTACATGCCGTCGGCAACCTCCTCCTCGGGCGGGTTGCTCAGGCCCACGGAGATGGTGCCCAGGCCGAAGAAGGTGATGGAGTTCATGGACAGGCCGCCCGGATAGGGCATGTTGGCTCCGGCCATGTTGATGCCCGCGTTGATGCCCTGGTTGTAGGCGCTGGGCCAGATGGGCGTGACCGCGCGGCGGCCGGACTGCATGTCCAAGGCCTCGGCCACGTCGCCCGCGGCGAAGACGTTCTTCGCGCTCGTCCGCATGCGGTCGTCGCACAGTACGCCCTTGCCGCATTCGATGCCCGCGGCCTTGGCAAGCTCTATGCGCGGGGAGACGCCCGTGGCCATGATCACGCAGTCGGCCGGAAGCTCGGCGTCGGCCGTGCGCACGGCCACGGCGCGGCCGGAGCGGTCCAGGGCCACGGCCTCGGGCGCGGCCTGGTGGAACTTCATTCCCTTGGATTCCAGGTGGCGGCGGACCAGGCTGCCGGCGGCTTCGTCGAAATAGGCGCGCATGATGCGCGAGCGCACCACGAGGGTCACGTCCTTGCCGAGCAGCAACAGCCCCTCGGCGGCCTTGAGCGCGATCAGGCCCGCGCCGATGACCACGAAGCGTCGCGCCGTGGGCGTGATTTCGCGCAGGCGGTCGGCGTCGGCCCAGGTGGTGAAGGAGTAGACGCCGGGCGCGTCGCGGCCGGGGATGCTTGCCGCGCCGGGCACGCCGCCCGTGGCCAGAAGCAGCCGGTCGTAGGCGATCACCTCGCCGTCTGTGGTGGTCACGGTCTGGGCGACCGGATCGATCGCAGCCACGGTGGAGCCCAGGCGCACGGAAATCTTGTTGCGTTCGTAGAATTCGGGGGGGCGAAGAGCCATGTCCTCGGCCTTGACCTTGCCCGCCAGGTAGTACGAGATCAGGGGGCGGCCGTAGGTGGCCTTGTCCTCCTCGCTGAGGACGATGATCTCGCCCTCGCGGTCGTGCATGCGGATGCCCTCGATGGCCCCGATGCTGGCGACGCCGTTGCCGATGATCACGTATTTCATGGACCCGCCTTGATTTTCTGGTAGCAGGGTGGCTGGAAAACGAGTGCGGCAAAACTAGCCGAAGGGTGGCTTGGCGTAAAGCCCTCGCGGCACGGATATTGTCAAAACTGGGAATTAGGTTGTCAGGCTGCTGAAAAAGTCTCGTCTGCCGCGTTGCCGCGAAAAGTTCAAATCCTCGCGTATTTTGAATACGCGTCGGCCTTGAACTTCTCTTGCGCCTTGCATCTGAGTCTTTTTGAGCAGCCTGAAGAAAGGGATTTGTCAACGAGCTTGCTGTTCTTCCATGCGCGGGGTTGCGGGCGAAGTTTCCGTCTTTGCTCCTGGCAATATTGACACTTGGGGGCATCCGTTTCATTGAAGGCCCTGGCGTTCGGGGCATGCTCCGGGGCCGACATCCGAAAAGGATCATGGGAAGGATATGAGCGATACCGAAAAGCCCGCAGCGCCGAAGAACTTCATCAGGGCCATCGTCGAGGACGATCTCGCGACCAACAAGTGGGAAGGCCGCGTGCACACCCGCTTTCCTCCGGAGCCCAACGGCTACCTGCACATCGGCCACGCCAAGTCCATCTGTCTGAACTTCGGGCTGGCGCGCGACTACGATGGCAAGTGCAACCTGCGCTTCGACGACACCAACCCCCTGAAGGAAGAGGTGGAGTACGTCGATTCCATTCAGGAGGACGTGCGCTGGCTCGGCTTTACGTGGGACAACCGCTTCTTCGCCTCGGACTATTTCGAGCGTATCTTCGAGTGCGCCGTCAAGCTCATCGAGATGGGCAAGGCCTACGTGGACTCGCTCTCCGCCGAGGAAATCCGGCAGTATCGCGGCACGCTCAAGGAGCCGGGCAGGAACAGCCCCTTTCGCGAGCGCGGCGTGGAGGAAAACCTCGATCTTTTCCGCCGCATGCGCGCGGGCGAGTTCCCGGACGGCGCGCACGTCCTGAGGGCAAAGATCGACATGGCCAGCCCCAACATCGTCATGCGCGACCCCACGCTCTACCGCATTCGCCACGCCGCGCACCACCGCACGGGCACAAACTGGTGCATCTATCCCATGTACGACTTCACGCACTGCCTCTCGGACTCCTTCGAGGGCATCACGCATTCCATCTGCACCCTGGAGTTCGAGAACAACCGCGAACTCTACGACTGGGTGCTGGACACGCTCGGGCTCTACCATCCGCGTCAGTACGAGTTCGCGCGGCTGAACATGACCCACGTGGCGCTTTCCAAGCGCAAGCTCATCAAGCTCGTGGAGTCCGGCGTGGTGGACGGCTGGGACGACCCGCGCATGCCCACGATCTCGGGCTTTCGCCGCCGGGGCTACACGCCCGAGTCCATTCGCGACTTTTGCGAGCGCATCGGCGTGGCGCGCAGCGCCAACGTCGTGGACTACGCGCTGCTCGAACACTGCCTGCGCGAGGATTTGAACGCCCGCGCGCCGCGCGTCATGGGCGTGCTCAGACCCCTTAAGCTGACCATCGTGAACTACCCCGAGGACCAGGTCGAGGAATTCGAGTTCCCCTACCATCCGGAGGACGAGTCCCAGGGCAGCCGCAAGCTGCCGTTTTGCCGCGACCTGTGGATCGAGCGCACGGACTTCATGGAGGACGCGCCCAAGAAGTGGTTCCGCCTCGCGCCGGGCAAGGAGGTCCGGCTGCGCTACGCCTACTACGTGCGCTGCGTGGAGGTGGTGAAGGACGCCTCGGGCGAGGTCGTGGAGGTCAGGTGCGAGTACGACCCGGCCACCAAGGGCGGCTGGTCCGACGACGGCCGCAAGGTCAAGGGCACGCTGCACTGGCTTTCCGCACGCCACGCCGCGCCCGCCGAGTTCAGGCTCTACGACCACCTCTTCCCGGCCGAGGGGCCGTCGGACGAGGCCGAGGGCGACGGCCTGAATCTCGATTCGCTCGAAATCGTGCGGGGCTACGTGGAGCCCGGGCTTGCCCAGGCCGAGCCGGGCTGGCGCTGCCAGTTCGAGCGCACGGGCTATTTCTGCGCGGACACGCGCCACAGCAAGCCCGGCGCGCCGGTCTTCAACCGCACCACCGGCCTTCGCGACTCCTTCGCCAGGGAGATGCAGAAGGGCTGAGACTGCGCGGGCGTCCTGACCGCCCTGGACATCCCATCTGCCGTGTTGCCGCGAAAAGCCCGGCCCTCGTCAGCAAACTGCGAGGCGGCCGGGCTTTTTGCGCGCCTTGCCGTGGGCCTGTGCCGCAAAAAAGGCCGCACCCGATAGGGCGCGGCCTTTTGATTTGGCGTAAGCCACGGCGCGTGCGCCGCGTGCCGTTCTAGACTTCGAGCTGCTGGATGCCTTCGAGCGTCCACTGCGGCCGGGGCGCGGCCTCGTCGCGCGAGAAGTGCCAAACCTCGCGCACTTGCGCGGCCTGCGCGGCGCTTTGGTCCTCGCGCATCAGGGCGTCGAAGAGCACGCTGATGATCGTCTCGGAGCCCTCCTGGCGGGACTCCACCACGCGCCCTTCGAGCATCAGCACCTCGGTGCGGCTCGGGCCGGGGTCCTCGGAGGCCTGGCGCACGATCTCGGCGTGCACCTCGGGGCTCGTGAACTCGCGGATGTCGTCAAGGTCGCGGCGGTCCCAGGAGGCTTGCAGGCGATTGAAGAGTATCTTGGCTCCAGACAGGAATTCCTGCTCGTCCATGCCTTGGGGCATGACGCTCGCGGGGGCGCTTTCGGGCGCTGGACTCGCGTTGTTCAGGTGTCCCCAGCCGCCGGAGCCGCTCATGGGCTGGCCCTGGGGCGTTCCGCCGGAGTAGGAGTAGGAAGAGGCGGTAGCCGTGGCCGCTTCGCGGCGCGACTTGATGAGCCTGAAGATCAGGAACGCGCCGCCCGCCAGGAGCAGGATTTCGAGCATGCCCACGCCGCCGCCCATGCCGCCGCCGAAGAGCATGGAGCCGATCAGCCCGCCCATCAGCATGCCGCCGAGCATGCCGCCCATGCCGCCCATGCGGGCGGGAGTGCCCTGGGCCGCCTGCTGGCCGGGCGCGGTCTGCTGCTCGCGGTTGGTCTGGCGCTGCTGGCTCTGGCCCTGCCTGGCGGGCGCGCCCTGGTTGTAGGACGGCCTGCTGCCGAACGATCCGCCGCCGCCCATGCGCCGGGCCTCGGCCGCCTCGGCCACGATGAACAGGAACATGACCGCGATCAGGGGAACCACGAGCAGCCGCAGGGGGCTCCTGGTCCTGGCGGCCGCGTCCGGTTTCCGGGCGGGGCGGGTCTGGGGGATGGTGGCGTCATGAGCGGCCGTGGCCGCGTCGTGCGTGGTCGAAGGGGTGGAATGCATGTGGTCTCCTTGTGCGAGGGGCCAAAAGGGCTTGAAAAAAGACCCCCGGCATGTCGCTTCCATGCCGAAGGTCCAACGTGTCGGCCTGTGTCGTCGATTAGCGGCGGCTAGACATCCTCAAAGCGGCAACGCCTCGATGCAGCCCCTTGGGGCCGCGCGTCGCCAAAGCTCGTGCGGTCGTGTCGCCTTTTGGTGCGTGAAAAAAGTAACGCCTCATTCCTTGACGGTCAAGCGAAATCGGCGCGGCGCGGCGTGGCCTCGGCAAGATCGTCGGCCTGAGAGAGCGAGGAGCGGCAAGGCGAGGGAACTGGGACGTGAAAGGCGCTCAAGCGTCCCAGGCTGTTGAAAAAGTCCCATTTGCTGCGTTGCTGCGAAAAGTTCAAATCCTCGCGTATTGCAAATACGCGTCGGCCTTGAGCTTTTCTTGCGCCTTGCATCTGGGCCTTTTTGAACAGCCTGGAGAAAGGGGTTTGTCAACAATCTCAGGCGCTCAAGCGTCCCCTTGCCAGTCCTCCACCCGCAGTCCGGTCACGCGGGCGAATTCCCGCATGTTGTGGGTGACGAGCGTGTGGTTTCCCGCCAGCGCCGTGGCCGCGATGAGCAGGTCGTGCGGGCCGATCGGCTGTCCCTTGGCTTCCAACTCGATGCGGATGGAGGCGGCCGCGTCGGCCTCGGCGAGCCCGAAATCCACGATGCGCACGGGGTCGAGGAAGCTGCGCAACTGATCCCCCATGCGTTGCGGGTGCCGGGCGCGGCGGACGCCGACCAGAAGCTCGTAGACGACCACGGCGGGCAGGACGATCGAGGCGGGCGGCAGGCTCAGAAGCCTTTGCGTCACGCCGCCGCGACCCTTGAAGAATGCGATGACCGTGTTGGTGTCGAGGCAGAACGTCACAGGCGCTCCCGCGCCACGTCGCAGCCAAGCCCGGCGCGAATGGCCTCCTGGTCGGGGAATCTCTCGTCCCATGCGCCTGCCAGGCCGCGAACCGCCTCGGGCCAGTCATCCCCGGCATGCCGCAGGATCAGTCCGGCCACGTAGCGGCTCTTGGACACCCCCGCCGCCGTGACGGCCTTGTCGAGCAGCTTCTGGGTCCGCTCGTCGAGATAAATAGTGACCTGTCCCATGGCTGACCTCCGTGCACGTATATTTTCTAATATACTTGGCCATGGCAGGCGTCAAGCGCGCGGCCCGCCCGCCGTCCTTTCTCTTTATTTCATTTGCCCCTGGCGGCGGGGCGGTGGTAGGCTCGGGCGAACCGCCGTCCGGGCGGCCTCGGCCACGACATGTAGCAGGAGGTTGTCATGGAGCTTTCCCCGAAGACCAAGATCGGCGCGCTGGTCGCCGCGTACCCGTTTCTGCTGGAATATCTGGCCGCCAGGTCGCCCGCGTTCGAGAAGCTGCGCAACCCCCTGCTGCTGAAGACCGTGGCCAAGATCGCGCCCATCTCGCAGGCCGCCTCCATGGGCGGGCTGGACGAGACCGAACTGCTGTTCGGCATCGCGGCCGAGATCTACCGCACCACGGGCGAGAGCGTGACCGTGGTGGGCCGGGAGGGCGGCGCGGCCACGGCAGGCGGGGCCGCTTCGGAATCCGGGGCGGACGATCCCGGCGTGGGCGAGCCGATCGCGCACGGTCCGCAGGGGCGGGAGCAGCGCGTGAAGGTGCTGAAGGACATCGTGATGCGCCTGCACAAGGGCGAACCCGTGGACGAGGTGCGCGCCGAGTTCCACGAGTTGCTCGCTCACGTCTCGCCCGCCGAGATCGGGGCCATGGAGCAGGAGCTTGTGAAGGAGGGCGTGCCCGAATCCGAGATCAAGCGCCTGTGCGAACTGCACGTGGAGCTTTTCACGGCCGCCACGAAGGCCCCGGAGCTGCCGGACGTGCCGCCGGGCCATCCGCTGCACACCTACCGGGCCGAGAACCGCGAGGCCGAGGCCAAGGCGGCGGCGTTGCAGGACGCGGCCTCGCTGGCGCTCGATCCCCTGACCTTTGCCGCCGCGCGCGGGGCGTTGCGCACGGGCCTGGCCGATCTGACCCACGTCGTGCGCCACTACGAGCGCAAGGAGAACCAGCTTTTCCCGATCATGGAGCGCCACGGCCTGACCGCGCCGCCGCAGGTGATGTGGGAGATACACGACGACATCCGCAAGCAGCTCAAGCAGGCCGCCGCGCTGCTCGACGCGGGCGACCCGGCCGCCGCGCCGCTGCTGGCCGAGGCCTGCGTGGCCGTGCGCGACATGGTCTTCAAGGAGGAGCGCATCCTCTTCCCCATGGTCTGGGCGACCTTCTCAGAGGCCGACTGGGGTGCCGCGCGCCACGGCGAGGAGGACATCGGCTTCGCCTGGGTCGCGCCTGGCGACGAATGGCGGCCCGCCGAGGGGGCGGCCCAGGCCGTGGGCGCTGGCGCTGGGCGTTTCGCCTCGGACTCGTCCGGCGGGGCTGGCGCTCTTGCTTCGGGAACTGTCGGCGGGGCTGGCGCTCTCGCGTCGGGTGCGATGGGGGGTGCTGGCGCTCTCGCTTCGGGAACGGCTGGGGGTACTGATCGTCTTGCCTCGGCTGCGGCCGGGCTCGTGGAACTCGACGCCGGGCGGCTCAGGCCCGAGGTGGTGAACGCCATCCTCAAGACGCTGCCCGTGGACCTCTCCTTCGTGGACGCGGGCGACCGCGTGGCCTACTTCTCGCAGACCGAGGAGCGCATCTTCCCGCGCAGCCCCGGCATCATCGGCCGCGACGTGAGCAAGTGCCACCCGCCCAAGAGCGTGCACATGGTGGAGGAGATTCTGCGCAAGTTCAGGTCGGGCGAGCGCGACACGGCGGAGTTCTGGATCGAACTCGGCGGCCGCTTCGTCCATATCCGCTACTTCGCCGTGCGCCAGGCGGACGGAACCTACGAGGGCTGCCTGGAAGTGAGCCAGGACGTGACCGCCATCCGCGCGCTGACGGGGCAGCGGCGGTTGTTGGAATGGAATTAAGAAAAAAGGCTAGTACAAATGGTGGAAGCCGTGCGGAATTGCTGAGACGATAAATTGTCAATTTGCGAAATGTTTGATTTGAGACGCTGATGAACGCGACTGTATTCGGCCGGGATGTATGCTTGTTTCATTGTCGCCGTTTGGTATATCGGTGAGTTGCTATTCCTCAAGTGAAAAAACATTAATCCCGTCAATTGGCGGGGGATCATCCCAGGCGATCGCAACACTATGTCTAGCCCTGGTCAACGCAACATAATATTTGCAGCGTGTGCTTTCAGATAATTGGGCACCCTGAGCAATAAAATTTTTGATTGAATCAGTTGGGTAGATGACAACTCTGTCAAAGGTTAGCCCTTTTGATTCTCCAAAATTATATGATGGATAGGCGTCGCTGACTTTTGTTTTGCGATCATATCGCAATTGTGTTGCTGAAAATCTCAATAAATATTTATCGACTTCATTTAACGAAATGAAAAAAACGCCGTCATGGTCAGTTCTCACCTCGGATAAAGATTTAACTTGTGGAAGCAAGGGGAACAATGAGCCAGAGTAATCGCAAATTGACTGGTGGCAGCGATATGATCCTTTGAGTGTTTCGTGATCTACGGAGCATGTTTTATTGCAATTGTCTTTTATAAACTGCTCAAACCGTCCGTTTTGATATTTTTTATATTTGCTTGATAGATGAGTTTGGTATGTAACTTGTCTTGGGTCGCCGACCAATAATGTGGGTATTCTTTTCATTAGGTTGCTTACAATGTCTAAATCATATCCAGCTAAATCCTGCACTTCGTCAATAAAAATGTAATCATAAATTTTGGCTATGCGGTCAAAAATAGCCCCGCCTGCAGCTTGATCAGATCTCATAACAAACATCGCGATTTTGTCTGAATAAATCTGCCTTGAGTTCGAAAAATAAAAATTTTCAGCATCGGCCTCACCCCAATATACAGTAAAACCGTTTTTTGCGGTATACCGAAATCCAGATTTGTTGGACACAAGCTTAAGGCCTTGGATAGGCTTGTCTGTGATAAGATTCTGGTACGGCCGAACCCCGTGTTGAAAGAGAAACGACCACCATGTTTTTATAGTAATGTTTCCAGGGATAGTATGATTCTTTTTCAGAAATTTTTTTCGAATTTCTTTTTCGTTCTCTCTCGTATATGATGTGATAAGGATTTTCTTTCTCCTGTCAACTTTTAGTGCACTGCTGACAATATACCTAGTTTTTCCTGATCCGGCAGCTGCAATAATGCATCTTGACTTATTCATTGACAAACTCAATTGCCTCCTTGATATACCCTGGGGCGTCAAAATGTATTTCTGTCTCAAATATTTTTAGCGCGCAGTCAGTTTTGTTGGTCCTCATATAGTTTAGTATTTCATCCTCTGTTGCAAAGTTCGTTCTAAATATCGAGTTTAGGGTTTCGAGACTATTTGATCTTAACAGGCACGGTTCAAGAGTGTTGTAGTTGTATTTTTCTATCTCTCCTTTATATTCATGTTCTACAGGATCATAAAACAAAACTTGCTTGTTATTGTTTTCTTTAAGATAGGCAGCGTCGTTGTTCTTGATTGACGTAATCTTTCCGTCGTTGTCCCTTATTGCGGCAACTTTTTTGTCAATTTTCTTTGCGATCTCAAAAAACCGCTTGTAAGAGAGGCCTACGGAAATGACATCGATTCCGTTATGTATTGGCAATCTCCCATCGTTTTGTTGTGCGTATATTTTTTGCACAACAAGTTCATCACAATCACCCTCAACAAGTATGACTCCTTTTGCTAGTAACAAGCGTAGTGTGTCGTATCCAGGAAGTTTTGAAAAAAAGGCATAGGTATCCCTTTCGAGATCATTAAATGATGTCGTATACTGGTTGCTAAGGAGGATTAAATCTTCTAAGCCAAGCTTGTTGGCAACAAAACTACTATGTGTTGTTATAATGATTTGTTTACCAGAACATTTATTTTTTATATATTCCAGGAGTTTGTTAAGGTTGCTGTGAGAAAGATGGTTTTCCGGTTCTTCAATGAGAATAAGGTTGGCGATCCTTGATCGTTTATGTGTCAATGCTAAATTTGTTTTTACGATGCATTGCTCGCCTCTTCCAATTTGTTGAAATGGAATTTGGTCTAGATACGTTGTAATTATTTTTTCCCATGCGTTAGTGTTTGCTATTTCGACTGAAATTTCTACCGGCTTTGAAGAGATTTCTGCTTGGCCAGAAATATTTCTGTTTATTGCTTTCACCGCTTCTTCATTAGAAAAGGCCTCAACCATCCTTCGGTAGCATTGAGATAGGTCGATCTTTTGGTCATCCTCAAGAGAATCCCGAATAATTCTTGAAAGGTAGATGTCTGACCCATTGCTAAAGCGAGTCTCAGACGAATTTATAAATGAAGATTTAAGGGGTATTAATCGTGGGATGAGGCTATTTAGTGCAAATGATTTCCATTCCACCTTGTAATACTCGACAGGGAGAGATCTTATTTCTCTAGATTTGCAAAGTTTTTCATATGCATCTTGATAGTTTTCATCAAATTTTATTGAAAAGAACAGGCCACAGCAATCTTTCTTTTCGCAATTATTTGTCCCCCTAAATTCTTGATATTCAGAGAGATAGAGTTCGATAAGCAATGATGGGGGCTCAAGCGGTTTCTCTGTCGTTAGACTTTTGCAGTATTCGTTTACGGTTTGAATGTTGAATAGGTATTGGGAGAGCTCATTTATTACATAACGTCCGTTGATTTGCCCTGTGAGAGCTAAATTTATCGCTTCCAAGATTGTCGATTTACCAGCTTCATTGTCACCAACAATTACATTGAGGCCGTCATTCAACTTGAGCACGAACTTATTTTTATAAATTTTAAAGTTTTCAATAATAATTTTTGTTATTTTCAGCGGGGCAGGTTCAGCGCAAATCACCATATTAGCCTCGTTTGTAAAAATTAAATTTTCTGAAGCGCATACCATTTGGGCTATATATTGCCAAGGTCAAAGTAGGCTGCTGGCCTTCTGTTTGCGCTACCTGTTTTGTAGAAAAAAGGCCGCACCCTTTCGGGCGCGGCCTTCATTTTGCTTCAATCAACGGGCTGTGCGGATTTACTCCAGCCCGGCCGCCTTCAGGTCCGGTTTGGCGTAGAGTTCGCCGCCCACGGAGTCGTTGATCACCAGCAGCGGGAAGTCCTTCACGGTCAGTTCCCGGATGGCCTCGGGGCCGAGCTCGTCGAAGGCGATGACCGTGGCCGCCGTGATGCGCTGCGAGAGCAGCGCGCCCGCGCCGCCCGTGGCCCCGAAGTACACCGCCGTATTGTCTTGCAGCGCCTTCTTCACTTCCTCGCTGCGCTTGCCCTTGCCCACCGAGGCCTTGAGCCCCAGCGCGTGCAGGCGCGGGGCGTAGGTGTCCATACGGTAGCTGGTGGTGGGACCGGCCGAGCCGATGGGCCGCCCGGCCGGAGCCGGACTCGGCCCCACGTAATACACGACCGCGCCCTTAAGCTCGAAGGGCAGCTTCTCGCCCTTGTCCAGAAGCTCCATGAGCTTCTTGTGGGCCGCGTCGCGCGCGGTGTAGATGGTGCCGGTCAGCTTGACCACGTCACCCGCCCGAAGCTTGGCGACGTCCGCGTCCTGAAGCGGGGTGGTGAGTGCGTATTCGGCCATTACAGCTCCACCTCCTCGTGCCGCGCGGAGTGGCACTGGATGTTCACGGCCAGGGGCAGGCTGGCGATGTGGCAGGGATGCATGGCGATCTTGACGCCGAGCGAGGTCGTCTTGCCGCCCAGGCCCATGGGGCCGATGCCGAGCTTGTTGATCGCCTCCAGCAGTTCCTTTTCCATTTCGGCCAGCTTGGGATCGGGGTTCACGTCGTCGAGTTTGCGCGCCAGCGCCTTCTTGGCGATGATCGCGGCCAGCTCGAAGTCGCCGCCGATGCCCACGCCGACCACGGTGGGCGGGCAGGGGTTCGGCCCGGCCTCGGCCACGCGCTGCACCACGAACTTCTTGATGCCTTCCCAGCCCTGGGCGGGCGAGAGCATGGTCACGCGCGACATGTTTTCCGAACCGCCGCCCTTGGCCATGAACAGGATTTTCAGCCTGTCGCCGGGCACAAGGTCGAAGTGCACGATGGCCGGGGTGTTGTCGCCGGTGTTCTTGCGGGTCAGGGGATCGCACACGGACTTGCGCAGGAAGCCTTCCTGGTAGCCCTTGCGCACGCCCTCGTTGATGGCCTCGCGCAGCGTCATGCCCGCCACGCGCACGTCCTCGCCGACCTCGACGAAGAGCACGGCCAGGCCCGTGTCCTGGCACAGCGGCAGGCCGGTCTTGGCGGCCAGTTCATAGTTTTCGGTGAGTTGCGCGAATATCTCGCGCGCGGCGTCGGAATTCTCGGCCGCCGCGCAGTCCGCGAAGGTCTTCTTCACATCCTCGGGCAGATGGCGGTTGGCGTCGATGCACAGCTTGGCCACCGCGTCGATGACGGTTTGCGCCGGTATTTCTCGCATTGTGCGTTTCTCTCCCTACTTGCGGCCGAAGAGGTTCTTCAGGGCCGTGATGCCCATCTTGCGGCGCAGGAAACCGAGCTGGTTCTGCAGGGGCAGCCCCTTGGGGCAGACGTCCTCGCAGGCCAAAAGGCCCATGCAGCCGAAGATTCCCTCGTCGTTGCCGATGATCTCGAAGTAGTCCTTGTCCGTGCGCTCGTCGCGCGGATCGACCACGAAGCGGGCCACGCGGTTCAGCGCCGCCGCGCCCATGAAGTCGTCGCGCAGCCGCGCGGTGCCGCAGGCGGCCACGCAGCAGCCGCACTCCACGCAGCGCTCCAGTTCGTAGATCTGCTCGGCCACTTCGTTGTCCATGCGCTCTTCGAGCGCCGTGGGGTCGAAGACCTTGCTGGTGTGGACCCAGGACTCGGTCTTCTCGTACATCTCGCGGAACCAGCTTCCCGTGTCCACGGAGATGTCGCCGATGAGCTTGTAGACCGGCAGGGGCAGAAGCGTGATGTCCTGCGGCATGTCGGCGGTCTTGGTCTGGCAGGCCAGGCCGGGACGGCCGTTGATGACCATGGCGCACGAGCCGCAGATGCCCGCGCGGCAGCAGAAGTCGAACATCAGGGAGGGATCCTGTTCCTCGCGCAGGCGGTTGAGCGCGATGAAGAGGGTCATGTTGACCGTCTCTTCGAGCACGAACTCCTGCATGCGGGGCGTGGAGGCCTCGTCCATGGGATTGTAGCGGAATATGTTGAACTTGAGCAGTCGAGCCATGCGTCGCCTCCCTTAATCCGCGATGTCTTGGTCGAGACCGGGCAGCTTGTCGGCCGGGATGATCGTGCCGCCGCCGTAGCCGCGGTCGCCCGGCGGGATTTCCCAGACCGAGCTCGGGGCCTCGTAGGACAGGACGGGCATGTCCGCGCCCTCGGGCCAGACGGCCAGGGTGCGCTTGAGCCAGTCGCGGTCGTTGCGCTCGGGGTGATCCTCGCGCGCGTGCGAGCCGCGCGACTCGGTGCGCGCCAGCGCGGCCACGGCGATGCACATGGCCAGCTTGACCTGCCCCTCGATCTTCAGGGCGGCGGCCAGTTCGGGGCTTGCGCCCTTGCCGTTCGACTTCAGGCCCACCTTGCGCGCGCGATCGAGGATGTCTTGCAGCCGCAGGATGCAGGCCTCCAGATCCTTGCCGTTGCGGAACACGAAGCAGCCGTCCATGAGCGCGTCCTGCATGGCCTCGCGGACCTTGAAGACGTCCTCGGAGCCGTTTGCGCCCGAAGCGAACGCGGCGATGCGCTCCTGTTGCTTGCGCACGGCGTCGCGCACCAGGGCCGTGGAGATGGAGACGTCGGCCCCGGCCAGGTACTCAGCCACCTTCTTGCCGATGATGCCGCCCGCGACCACGGTTTCGGCCAGGGAGTTGCCCCCCAGGCGGTTGAAGCCGTGCATGTCCCAGCAGGCGGCCTCGCCCGCCGAGAACAGGCCCTTCAGGCCGTAGGCCGCGCCGCTCTTGTCGGTGCGCACGCCGGCCATGGTGTAGTGCTGGGTCGGCCGCACCGGGATCAGTTCGGTGCGCGGATCGATGCCCAGGAAGTGCTTGCAGATCTCGTCCACCTCGCGCAGCTTGGTGGAGATGTGCTTGTCGCCCAGGTGGCGGATGTCCAGGTAGAGGTGCTCGCCGTAGGGCGACTTGACGCCCTTGCCCTGGCGCATGTGGTGGGTCATCCAGCGCGAGACCACATCGCGCGAGGCGAGCTCGGCCTTGTCCGGCTCGTAGATGTGCATGAAGCGCTCCCGGTTGGCGTCGAGGAGCGTTCCGCCGTCGCCGCGGCAGCCTTCGGTGACCAGGATGTCCGTGGGCACGATGCCGGTGGGATGGAACTGGATGGCCTCGGGGTTGCCAAGCGGCACCACGCCCGTGTCCATGGTCATGACGTGGCCGCCGCCGTCGCAGATCACGGCGTTGGTGGTGGCCTTGTAGATGCGGCCGAAGCCGCCGGTGCAGATGGCCGTGGCCTTGGCCAGGTAGGTGTGCAGCTCGCCCGTGCGCAGGCAGCGCACGACCGCGCCGTAACACTGCTGGCCGTCGTGGATCAGGGCGATGGCCTCGGAGCGGTCGCGCACGTCGATGCCCAGTTCGGCGCAGCGGTTGTCCATGGTGCACATGACCGCGTGGCCCGTGCCGTCCGAGGTGTAGCAGGTGCGCCACTTGGCCGTGCCGCCGAAGGAGCGGGCCGTGATCAGCCCTTCCTTTTCGGGTTCCTCGTACTTCTCGAACTTCTCGCCGCCCTTGAAGTAGTGGGACTTGCCCGGCACCACGCGGTTCCAGGGCACGCCCCAGTGCGCCAGGCGGCGCATCTCGATGGGCGCGGTGTCGGCGAAGAGGCGGGCGACCTCCTGGTCGCAGCCCCAGTCCGAGCCCTTCACGGTGTCGGCGAAGTGCACGTCGGGACAGTCGCCCTTGCCCATGGCGCAGTTGCCGAGCGCCGCCTGCATGCCGCCCTGGGCGGCCGAGGAGTGCGAGCGGCGGGCGGGGACGATGGACAGGACAATGACGGAGAAGCCCGCCTCGGCGGCCTCGACGGCGATGCGCTCGCCCGAGAGTCCCGCTCCGACGACCAACAGATCGGAATAAAAGGTCTGCATTGTTTCCTCCCCCCTAGACCGACAGCGTCAGGAATCTGAGCAGGGTGACCAGGCCGATGGCCATGAAGACGATGAACAGGATGTTCTCGGCCTTCTTGGCCTGGGGACGCCTGTCCGTCTTGATGAAGCCCCATTTGACGCCGATGCGGTAGAACCCGATGGAGACGTGCAGTTCCACCAGGGGAAGGAGCACCAGATAGAAGAAGAACCAGAAGCCGCCCTGGATGCGCTCGGCGGACTTGGCGGCCGTGATGGGCAGGTCGGTGAGCACGACCCACATGTGGATCGCGCCCATGATCAGGATGATCATGGCCGAGACGACTTGGACCAGCCACAGCCAGGTGTCGCGGTGGCGAAGCATCTTGGCGTGCGCCCAGATGGTCTTCTGCTGTTCGGCGCGGAACGGCACCTTGCGCGCCGCGATGACGAAATGCACGAGAAAGGCCAGGAAAATGAGGGGCCCGCCGACCTGGGCCATGTAGGTGTCCTCGAAAAAGCCCGCGATGGCGTTCATGGCGCCTTGGCCGAAGATCACGGACGAAACGAGGATCATGTGCGACCACATGAACAGGATGAGCGCCGCTCCGGTCAGCATTTGCAGCCAATCCAGATAGGCGTCCCTGCGTGATGGCCTGACGACGTGCATGGTTGCTTCAACTGACATGCCTGCCTCCAGCAAGGGTTGATGAAAGGAAAACGACTGAGAAAAAGGGGCCCGCCTGCCCCGGCTTTGGCGCGGATGCGAGATTGTGTGGTTGACCAATCAAGGCATGTGGCGCTAAGCCGACGGATTGTGTAGATTTCGTCTCGCTTTGTCAAACGAACGAACGCGATTCATGGCCTGAAAAGGCCCCCGCGCACCGCTTTTCCTCGGCGTTGCGGCGGTGTATCGTGCGGCGTCGTATCTGGAGGGTTTTCGTGCGCATCGTCGATCTTGGCCGTGCGGCCTATGCAGAGGTCGAAGCCGTGCAACAGGCGCGGCTCATGGAGGTGGCCGAGGGCGGCGAGGACACGCTGTTCCTTGTGGAGCATCCGCCGGTCATCACCATCGGCCGTCACGGCGGGGGCGAGCATCTGCTGGCCGCGCCGGATTTCCTGGCCTCGCGCGGTATCGAGCTTGCCCATTCGGCGCGCGGCGGCAAGATTACCTGCCATTTTCCCGGCCAGCTCGTGGCCTATCCCGTGGTGCGCATCGCCGCGCGGCCCGGCGGGCTCAGGCGCTTCTTCGACGACCTTGAGGACGCGGTGGTGGAGACGGCCGGGATTTTCGGCGTTGCGGCCGAGCGGCGGGAGGGCTTTCCCGGCGTGTGGACCGCGCGCGGCAAGCTGTGCTCCATCGGCGTGGCGGTCAAGCGCTGGGTCACGTGGCACGGCCTTGCGCTGAACGTGGGCGAGGATCTTTCGCTGTTTGACCTGATCACCCTGTGCGGGATAGAAGGCGCGCGGCCCACCTCGCTGGCGATCGAGCGCGGCGAGGCCCCGCCCATGGAATCGGTCAAGGAGACGCTCAGCCATGCCCTCGCGACCCGCCTTGCGCATCCCACCCTGGCTTAGGGTCAAGCTGCCCGCCTCGGGACGGTGCAGCGGCACGGCCCGGCTTTTGGCCGACCTGCGGCTGAACACGGTCTGTCAGTCCGCGCGCTGCCCCAACACCTGGGAATGCTTCGGGGCCTCGGTAGCCACCTTCCTCATCATGGGCCGTACCTGCACGCGCGGCTGCGCCTTTTGCAACATCGAGGGCGGCCGCCCCGAGCCCCTGCAAGCGGACGAGCCCGGCCGCATCAGCGAGGCCGTGCGGCGTCTTGGGCTTTCGCACGTGGTCGTGACCTCGGTGACGCGCGACGACCTGCCCGACGGCGGGGCCGCGCATTTCGCGGCCGTGTTGCGCGCGATCAAGGCCGACCATCCGGGCACGACCACCGAGGTGCTGACCCCGGATTTCGGCGGGGATTGCGCGGCCTTGGCCGTGGTGCTGGCCGCCGGGCCGGACGTCTTCAACCACAATTTGGAGACGGTGCCGCGCCTGTACCCGGCCATCCGGCCGCAGGCCGACTACGCGCAAAGCCTGGACGTTTTGCGCGCGGCCAGGGATATCTCGCCCGGCCTGCGGGTCAAGTCCGGGATCATGGTCGGTCTGGGAGAGACAAACGAGGAGGTGCGCGACGTGATCCGCGACCTTCACGACGCGGGCTGCGACATCGTGACCGTCGGCCAGTACATGCGGCCGAGCATGGCCCATCCGGAAGTCGAGCGCTACGTGCGGCCCGAGGTCTTCGAGGAATACGCGGCCTTCGGCCGTTCGCTTGGCGTGCCGCACATGTTCTGCGCGCCGCTGGTGCGATCGAGCTACAACGCGGCCCTCTTCGCGCCCAAGGCCGAGGACTTGCCCTGAGCCCGGGCACGGCCTATCGTCTTGAGCCATGGAGCCGTGCGCCTTGTGCGGCCGCAGCGCCGCCACCACCCGCCATCACCTCGTGCCGCGCGCCGTGCACCGCCGCCTGAAGCGCCGAAACGGCGCGCAGGGTCGCGACCTGTGCGCCACGATTCCGCTTTGCCGCCCGTGCCACGCCACGCTGCACCAGACATTCGACGAACGAGATCTGGCCGAAAATTACGATACCTTGGAGAAGATTCTGGCGGACGAGCGCATTGCGCGCTGGCGTAAATGGCTCTCGGGCAAGCCGGACGGCTTTTCGCCCAAGCTCAGGAGTTGGAAGACGGCCCGTCGGGAGCGCGAGCGCTAGGAGCGCTTGGCTCTTTTGCTTCCGTCGGAGCCTCCTCCGCGTCGGTGGCGGGGGATACGAGCGGTGCTTCGACAACTCCCCCCCCGTTTTGCGGCCGTTCGCGAACCGAGAGCACGTGGGCGTACTGCTGGTCGTATATCTTGATCATCGTGGTGGCGAAGGCCAGGACCAGGGGGCCGTAGAGGATGCCTGCGGGACCGAAGGCGTTGACCCCGCCGATGACCGAAAGGAAGATGAACAGCACCGGCACCTGGGACGAGCCCTTCATGAAGTAAGGGCGCAGGAAGGTATCGATCTGCACCACGATAATGCCGCACCAAGCGGCCAGAAAGAGAGATGCCTGCCATTTGCCCAGGATCAGTAGCCACAGGCAGGCCGGAACCCAGATGAGGCCTGTGCCCACGAGTGGGATGAGCGAGGCGAAGCCCATCATCGTGCCCCAGAAAAGGCCGGGCAGGCCGACCATGGCCAAGCCGACGCCGCCCACGATGCCCTGGAGCGTGGCCACCAGCAGGCCGCCCACGAGCACGGCCTTGCAGACCTTGCGCAACCTGTCGGCAACGGCGTCCGCCTGCTCCAGGCGCATGGGCAGCAGGTATTTGAGGCGTTCGAGCCATTCCTTTCCATCCTTCAGGAAATAGAAAAGGAAGAAAAGCATCAAGGCGAAGTGGATGATGAAGAGCACCGCGTTGCCGAGTATCTGGGTGCTCATGGTCAGTATCTTTTGTCCCACGGTCTGCGTGAAGCCCAGCAGGCGCGAGGGGATGTCCATGTGCGACAGATCGAGTCCGGGCACATGCTCCTGTACCCAGGCGAGCCATCGGGCCACGCTTCCGTCTTTCAGAAGCAGTTCCAGATCGTTGGATCTGAGCCAGACGTTGATCTGGGCCAGGGCTTCCCTGCCTTGGGCTACGAGCCCGCCCAGGAAGAGCATGGCCGGGATGAGGATGCAGACCACGGCCAGAAGCAGGATGAGCAGGGCGGAAAGATTGCGGCGACCGCCCACGCGTTCCACTGTCCAGGCGAAGAGCGGAGAGAAGAGCGCGGCCAGGACTGCGGCAAAAATGATCGCGTCCAGGAACGGGGCGAAAATGCCGTAGAGCAGCCACAGCCCGAAAAGCAGTAGAAGAATGGGAAACCAGGAGAAGAAGGCGTCGGCGTCGGATTTCCGGCCGAATATGTCGCGCAGGCGTTTCATGAGTGTCGTTTGCCCCTGGGGGCCTTGTTTTGCGCCTTGTAGCCGGTTAGGAGGCCGGGGGCAAGACAGTCAGTCGAGCATGATGTCGCGCAGTTGCAGCTCGATGTTCGGCACGCCCTTCCAGGTGTTGATGCGCGGCTGGTAGGCTGCGCGCACGGTTTTGCCCGCCATGGAGCGGGGAATGACCGAGGCCATGCGCCAGGCGTTGGCTCGCAAGGCCACCTGTGTTTCGATGTCGCGCAGCAGGAGCTTGAGATGGGCGAGATCGCGGCCGAAGGGTGACATGCCTTCGAGCAGCACGCGTGCCGAGGCGAAGACCGGCTCAGGGTTGCCCTGGCCGTAAGGTTCGAGCATCTGGAGTTCGCGCAGCAGGGTGTGGGTGATGTCCGCGAAGGGCAGCACCATGTCCAGGGCCAGACGCGGTCCCGGCGGCGTGGGGCCAAGCTGGTCGAGCACGGCCGTGTCGAAGGCCCGGCGCAGGTCGTCGAGGCGGTCGGCCCTGACTTTCAGTCCCGCTGCCTGACGGTGTCCGCCGAAATGCTCGATCACCTCGGCGCAGGCGGCAAGGCCCGCGTACAAATCGAATTCCTCGGTTGACCGGCCCGAGCCCTTGTAATCTCCGTCGTCGCGGGTCAGTACCAGTGTGGGCTTGTAGAAGCGGTCCACGAGGCGTGAAGCTACGATGCCGACCACGCCGGGATGCCAGTCCTCGCCCGCGACCACCAGGCCTGGACGCTCGGAAAGGGCGGTGGCCTGGGCAAAGGCGTCATCGAAGATGGCGTCCTCTTCGCCGCGCCGTTTGACGTTCAACGCGTTCAGGGCGGCGGCGTAGGGCCGAGCCGTGTCGCGGTCGGGCGCGCGGAGCAGCGAGAGCGCGTCTTCGGCCAATCCCACCCGCCCGGCGGCATTGATGCGCGGCGCAAGGGTGAAGACGACCTGGTCGGCGGTCATGGGATCGGTCGGGGCGATGCCCGCCGCTTCCTTGAGGGCGAAGATGCCGGGCCGTGTGGCTTGCTTGAGGAGCAGCAGGCCGTTCTTGACCAGCACTCGGTTCTGCCCGGTCAGGTCCACGATGTCGGCCAGCGTGCCGAGCGCCACAAGGTCGAGAAGGCGTCGCATGTCCGTGGGTTCGCCCGGCAAGAGGCGGTTCAGGGTGGCCATGAGCAGGAAGGCCACGCCCACGCCTGCCAGATTCTCGCAAGGGCACGGGCCGAGCTTTGGGTCGCAGACGGCATGGGCGTCGGGAAGCGTTTCGGGCGGCAGATGATGGTCGCTCACGACCACCAGCATGCCCAGTTCGCGCGCCCTGGCGATTTCCTCAACCGCCGATATGCCGCAGTCCACTGTCAGGAGCAGCGACACGCCCTCGGCGGCCAGCCGCTCCAATTGCTCCTGGTTCAGGCCGTAGCCTTCCTGGCGCGGCGGGATGTAATGCCGGGCCGCGATGCCCCGGGATTCGAGAAAATCCAGCACCAAAGCCGTGGATGTCACGCCGTCCACGTCGTAGTCGCCCCAGACGCAGAGGGTGCGACCTTCGGCCAGCCCTTGCGCAAGGACGGCCGCCGCCTGATCCATGCCGGGATAATCGCCCGGCGAGGCAAGATGGCGGAGCCCCGGATTGAGAAAGACGTCCATCTCGTCGGCCGAGGAAAGGCCCCGTCCCCGAAGCAGGCGCACGACGAGCGGGGATACGCCGAGAGCCCCGGCGAGGGCGAGGTTGTCCGCCATATTCCGGGTTTCGACCGGCGCGTCGCCTCCGGGGATTCTGTAGTGCCAGCGTTTGCGGAGGATCATGCGGCGCGCAGGACCTCGGAGATGAAGTGTGCGAGCCCCTCGTCGCCCACCGCTTGAAGGGCCATGGCGCGCACCTTCTTGGTGTCGAGTTCGAGCGAAGCGCACAGCGCCTCAACGGCCTTGGGATTGACCGGGGCCGTCTGCATGGCTTCGTTGACCACGAGATCGGCCAGGCACAATAGCTTCGCTTCGGTGCGGAATTCCGGAGCGGCCAGGGGCGCGTGGTGCCAGTTTACCGGCTCGTGCAGTTCGGCGGGCAGGTTCCAGGAGCGGAGGACCAGGGCTCCGACCACACCGTGCTCCACGCCCCACCATTCGTCCTCGGCCTTGAAGTGCGGCAGATTCTTCTGTGCGCGAAGGTAGCCGATGGCCACCCAGTCTTTTGGGGCGTGCATGGCGATGAGCATTTTGCCCAGATCGTGCAGGAGGCCCGAGGTGAATATGTTGTCCGCATCGACGGCAGCGAGTCCCTTGGCCATGAGGCGCGCGGTCTGGGCCACGGCGAGTTGGTGCGTCCAATAGGCCACGAGGTCGAAGTCCTCGGGAAGTTGGTGGCCTTTGGTCAGACCGTGTACCCCGAGGGCAAGGACGATGGTCCTGATTTCCTTGATGCCGAGCACCGTGGCGGCCCGCTGCACCGAGGTGACTTGCGACTGCAGGCCGTAGAAGGCGGAGTTGGCCACGGCCAGAAGTCGCGCCGTGAGGCCCTGGTCCGGGGAGATGGTCTCGGCGATCTGCCCGAGCGACGCCAGGGAGCCGTCCTTGGTCTGGACGAAAAGGCGCTGCAGAAGCGACGGCGAATATGGCAGATCGTGGCGGGTGTCCGCGATTCTGCTCAGGAAGGCCGTTCCGCGTTCAATGTCCATGGGCTGCCTCGTTGTCCCGGGCTTCAGGCCTCGGGCGGGGTGTCCGCGTCGGCGCGATCGCTGTTCTCCGAGGCGGGGCGCTTAGGCTGCGCCTTGCCGGGATATGCGTCGCGCACGTGTTCCTTGCGCACCAGAAAATCCCAGAACTGTCGCGCTTCGTCGAGGCTTGGGTTGATCTCGATGGCCTTCCGCAAATGTTCCACGCACTGGGCGATGTCACCTTTTTCGTAGCAGGCCCGGGCAAGATTCATCCACAGGTTTTCGTCGTCCTGGGTAAGTTCCACGGCCCGCCTGTAGTAGGCCAGGGCTTGGTCGTACATCTGGTTCTTGCGCAGGCTGATGCCGAAGTCGTTGAAGAGGTGCTTGTGTTGGGTATCGAAGGTCGCGTCGAGCTTGACGAGTCGCTCGAAGATGTCGTTGGCCTTGTTCTTCTCGCCCCGGTCCATGTAGGTCAGCCCCAGGCCGAAGTTGGCCCGCACGTTCTCCTCGTCCACTTTGAGAGCGTGGCCGAACTCGAACTCGGCAGCGTAGAGTTCGCCGTGGGCGCGATGCTTTTCGCCGCGCACCACGGTCTTCTGCAGTTCCTGCATCTTCGGATAAACAGTCGAGACGTAGAATTCAGGTTCCGGCGCGAATTTTTCCAGAAATTCGTCCAACGGTACCTCGCGTTTGGGACCGGCCGGAACGGAGCTGCGGTTCAGCGGCTGGACTTCGATGATTTTCGGGCCGGTCTGCTTTGCAAACCAGTAGGTCTTCTGGATGGTGCGGCGTTGGGAGGCGCCGGTTCCCATGCGGGCCACGGACTGCGTGGAGAAGACGCCCGCGATGGCCTCGTCGCGTCCGGTTTGGGCTTTTTCGGCCTTGTCGGCCGATTTTGGCCTCGCACTTTTCTTGGGAGGGACGTAGCTGAAATCCATGATCGTCTCCTTCGCGACGATGGCCTCAAGGTGCATTTTGCGCCATGGCCTCGCGAATGCTCCGCGCGGCCGCGACGGGATCTTTGGTGGCCGTGATGGGTCTGCCCACGACCAGGAAATCCGCTCCCGCTGCCACCGCTTCCGACGGAGAGGCCGTGCGGCGCTGATCGTCGACTTTCGCGTCCGAAAGACGGATGCCCGGCGTCAGGCATTTGAAGGCGCGGTCGGTGGCCGCCTTGACGGCAGCGGCTTCAAGGGGCGAGCAGACCACCCCGTCCAGCCCGACCCTATAGGCTTTGACGGCCAGGTCAAGGACCATCTCCGCCGGTGATTTGGCAAGAATTCCGGCCATGTCCGAGGCATCCAGGCTGGTCAGGACGGTTACGGCCATGAGTAGCGGGCCGTTGTCCGTCCCGGCCTCGTCGCGGCCCTCGCGCGCGGCCGCGAGCATGCGTTCGCCGCCCGAGGCGTGCAGGGTCAGCATGTCGGCCCCGGCCCGCGCTGCGGAGCGCGTGGCGCCTCGCACCGTGGCCGGAATGTCGTGCAGCTTCAGATCGCAAAAGACCTTGAAGCCCAGGTCGCGGAAGCGGGAAAGGACGTCTGGCCCTTCTGCCACGAAGAGTTCGAGGCCGACCTTGACCCAAGGCGCGATGCCGACGAGCTTCCGGGCCAAGTCAAGGGCCGGTTCCGCTTCGGGATAGTCCAGGGCCACGACGAGTTCGGCCATCTATGCCTCCTTCCACTGCGCGAGCAGCCTGGACACGAGATCGGGGTCGGAGGCTGGTGAGAGCTTTTTGGCCAGATACACGGCGCGCAGACCGTCGTAAGCCGTTTCGATGTCGTCGTTGACGATCCAGTGGTCAAACATGTCCGCGGCCGTGAGCTCGCCTCCGGCGTTTCGCAGTCGTTTCTGGATCGTCGCCTCGTCGTCCGTGCCCCGGCCGCGCAGGCGCGCTTCCAGCGCGGCGCGAGAGGGCGGCAGAAGGAAGACGTAACAGGCTTCGGGCAGACTCGCCTTGAGCTGCCGCGCGCCTTGCACGTCTATGTCGAAGAGGACGTCGAAGCCCTGCTGCGCCAACTCGCGGGTGAATTCGAGTGGCGTGCCGTAGCAGTTGCCGTGCACCTCGGCCCACTCGGCGAAGAACCCCTGCTCGACCTTGCGCAGGAAGTCCTCCTTGGCCGCGAAGACGTAGTCGCGGCCGTGAACCTCGCCGGGACGCGGGGCGCGGGTGGTCCACGAGACGGAGAAGCGGATGTTCGCGAACTCCGCCGTCAGGCGGCGCACGAGGGTGCTCTTGCCCGTTCCCGAGGGCGCGCACAGGACGAACAGGGAGCCTTTGGGGCGCTGCGTCATGCCGTTTCCTCCCCGTCCAGGCCGAAGCGCTGGCTGATCGTTTCGGCCTGGATGGCCGAGAGCACCACATGTCCCGAATCGGTGATCACGATGGAGCGCGTTTTGCGTCCCTGCGTGGCGTCGATGAGCCTGCCGTCCGCCTTGGCGTCCTCGCGCAATCGCTTCATGGGCGAGGACGTGGGCGTGACGATGGCCACCACGCGCGAGGAAATGACGTAGTTGCCGAATCCGACGTTCAGCAGTCCTTGTTTCGACATCCAAACCCCGCAATGGTCAATATGCTTGTATTATTCAATATTTTGCACCTGCTCGCGGCATTTCTCAAGTTCGGCCTTGAACTCCACCACAAGGCGCGAGATTTCGGGGTCCTGAGCCTTGTTGCCGGTGGTGTTGATTTCGCGGAAGGCTTCCTGGAGCAGGAAATCGAGCCGCTTGCCGACCTCACCGTCCTTTTCCAGGACCTGTGAGAGTCGCGAGATGTGCGTATCGAGGCGCGTCATCTCTTCGGAGACGTCGAGCCGGTCGGCCATGACCGCCGCCTCCTGGCATAGCCGCTCCTCGGCAAGCTCGATGCCGCTTCCAGAAAGGAGCGTGGCCAGGCGCTCGCGAAGCACGGCGAGCTTTTCGGCGGGCAGGGCCGAGGCGCGCGCGGCGATCTTGTCCTTGATCTCCCCAAGGGTCGCGAAACGGGAGGCGAGGTCCTTGGACAGGGCGGTCCCCTCGCGCTCGCGGTCGCGGTTCCAGGCGTCAAGCGCGGCGTCCAGCGCCTTGGCGGCGTCGGCCGCAAGGGCGGGATCGGGCTCGGCCAGTTCGTCCTGCCACAGGTTTTGCACCGCGAGCAGCCGGTTCAGGTCGGGCGTGAAGGGCAGGGAGCGGGCGCGGGCGAATTCGGTCAGGCGGTCCAGCATGGCGGCGGCCTGGGCCTCGTTGAAGGCCACCCCAAGGGTCTCGGCCTTGGAGACGCGCACGTGGCAGGTGCACTCCAGGCGTCCGCGTGAGGCCTTGGCGCGCACGATGCGCTCCCATTCGCCTTCCAGGCCGCGCAGGGCGTAGGGGGTGCGCCACTTCATGTCCAGATAGCGGCTGTTGACGCTCTTGACTTCGAAGGTCACAGTCCAGGAGTCGGTCGAAACCTCGGCGCGGCCAAAGCCGGTCATGCTCAGCGTCATGCAGTCTCCTCGGCAGGGGTTGCGGATGCGTGAAAGGCCTTCATGTACGTCAAAGGCCGCCGGGCGTAAATGCCGCAGACTTCGGGGAATCGCACCCGGCAGCGTCGCTCTGCGCCACGTCGAGGCGCGTCTGCCGCGCGGATATGGGCCGGGCGTTCACCAGAGCCCGGCGCGCCGCCTCTTCGGGCGCGGCGTCGAAGCGGCACTCGACATAGTATTCGCACCGTCCACGCCAGGGTTCGTCGTCTTCCAGCACCACGGCAAGCGAATCGAGCCGGGTCAGACGGCGGGCGAAGGCATGAGCCTTTCGGCCAGCCAGGGTGCGCAATTCCTTGGCGCGCGCCTTTTTCACGGCCTCGTCCACCTGGTTCGGCATGGCGGCAGCCGAGGTCCGGGGCCTGGGCGAGTAGGGGAAGACGTGGGCGTAAGTCAGGGGCAGGGCTGCCATGGCTTCGCGCGTTGTCTCGGCCTCGGCTTCGGTTTCGCCGGGAAAGCCGCAGATGAAGTCCGCGCCCAGCCCGAAGACCGGCCAGATGCCCGAGAGTCGTTCGAGGAAGCGGAAGATCGTGGCGGGTCCGTAGTGCCCACGGCGCATGCGGGCGAGCACGCCGGGCGCGAGGCTTTGCAGCGAGAGGTGCAGATGCGGGCACAGCAGGCGGCTTTCAGCCAGGGTTTCCAGGCCCTGGTCCGTGAGCTGCGCGGGGTCGAGCGACGAGAGGCGAAGGCGCGCACGGCCCGCCCATTCGGGGGCAAGCTCGCGCTCGATAAGGCGCACGAGCCCCCAGAAATCGATGTTTTCGCCGAGATCCGAGCCGTACAGGCGCAGGTTGACGCCCGAGAGCGTGATCTCGCGAAATCCAGCGTCGAGCAGGCGCCTTGCCTCGGCTACGACATCTCGTGCCGGACGCGAGACGGCCGTGCCGCGCGTGGAGGGCACGATACAGTAGGAGCAGCCGTGCGAGCAGCCGTCCTGGACCTTGAGCACGGCCCTGGCGCGGGGATAGTCGGAGATGGACAGAGGCGGGAACGGGGAGGAAGCTTCAAAAATCCCGGCCAGGGCCGCCTTGGCGCGCTGCGAAAGCACCGCGCACACGCCGGGCAGGGCTTCCAGGAGTTCGCGGTCATCGCTGGCCACGCAGCCAACGACAACGATGCGCGCCTCCGGATTGGCGCGATGCGTTCCGCGCACGGCGGCGCGCACGTCGGCCGAGGCCTTGGAGGTCACGGCGCAGGCGTTGATCACGACGACGTCGGCCTGCCTTGCGTCCGTTCGTTCCGTCAATCCCCTGGTTGTCCATGCTTCGCGCAGGGCCTGGGTCTCGTATTGGTTGATCTTGCAGCCCAAGGTGAGAAGACAGAAGCTTTCGGCTGTGCCGAGATCGAAAATGGGTTCACTCTTCATGGGAATATGGTACGAAATATTGTGAGGATCGTGCATCGCCCCGCGAGAATAGCCATGAACGAGCGGATTGCAATCAGGATTTTGGTGGTCTGGCTTACCCTGACCATGCTCACGCCCCTTCTGGGTTGCCGGGTAGGCGTCTTCGCTGGAGGCGGCTCGGGCGGTGTCGGAGGAGGTGTCGGTGTGGAGCAAGACGTTTTGCCCTCTCCCGGCCGCAGTGAAGCCGAGGCAGGGCGGCTGCTCATCGAGAAGGGAGAGTACGAGGTCGCTGCCGCGAGCCTCGAGCGCACCCACGCCGAAAACCCCAAGGACTGGCGCGCGCAGTACTATCTCGGTCTGGCCTACATCGGTCTGGACCGCCGGGATGAAGGATTCGAACTGGTCAAGACCATCGTCATCCCCTTCGCCTATTACATGAAACGTGAGATCGTCTGCACGGCGGAGTACGTGGAGGAAAAGGACATGCCCGGTCCCGAGGCGATTAAGGCCATGCTCGATTACCTGGCTGTCTCGGAGCAGCGGCAACGGGTGCGCGATCGCCCCCTGCGGGGAAATCCTGACCTTGAATACAAGTGTCCTCCTTTCCTCTATCCGGCTTTTTGAAGACCATGGGAGGTGAATCATGAGAAAGAACGCCAGAACCATCGTCCTGACGGCGCTTGTCGTAGCAGTGTCCGCCCTGGTGGGGTGCGGTTCATACATGCAGGGCAACATGGCCTTGCGTTCCGGGGACCCGGAGGAGGCCATCCGGCAGTACCGGCAGGTTCTTGCCGAGAATCCCGGAAACGTCTTGGCCAGGAACCGGCTTGGTCTGGCCCTGATCTGGGCGGGTAGGCCCGCCGAGGCGCAGGGCGAGCTTGGCGAGATGCTTGCGCGCGACCCCGACGACTGGACGGCGAACTACTACCTTGCCGGAGCCAGGGCCTGCCAGGGGGACGTATCTGGAGCCTATGCCTCGCTCGACGCCATGAGCGGCAGGTTCGTCTATCTGATGATCCGCGAAATGCAGGACAACGCCGCGAGGCTGTTCGCCGGGCGGCCTTCATGCCCGGAAACGGCGAAGGGGCTTTGGGATATCCAGCAGACGGCTCAGGAGAACCAGCGTCAGCGTGAATTCAGGGAGCAGCGCAGCAGCCGGTGATGTCCGGCGACAAGTCGGTGATGCCCGTGGACAGTCTCGCGAGCCATCCGAGTGAAGTTGCGCCCGGTGCGGTGAACCCAGGATGGATTCCGATCTTTCTGGAGAATCCGGGCAGCAGGTGCGATCTTTAGAGCCGCACGAAAGTGGCCTGAGCCTGCCACACATCGAGGTCGCAGGGGAGTGGGGTTGCGAAACGCACTCCCCATTCGCGCCGCCGCGTCCACACCAGGACGAGTTCTTGATCGCGCAACAGGCTCTGCAGTGGCGTGGGGCATTCGGCTATGCGCATTGTCTCGCCAGGACGGCGGTGGTTCTTTTCGTTCAGGATGTTCAGGCGCATGCCGAAGGGACTCATGTCGCGTATGCGGCAGGTCACCGGTTCGGGGGCGGCGCCTTCGATCACGAGTTCATCCAGGCCCGTGACGTCGAGCCGTCGTGTCGTCCGTCGTTCCGTGGCCATATGGTTCCTCCGGCACATGTGTTCGCCATGCGGCGGGCTGATGGATTCCGAGCTTGTTCACACTGTAGGCTCATGGAGCAAATGCGTCAATAATGCCTCCGACCAATACGCGGCCTTCCTGATCATAGAGGGCGGCGATCTGGCCTGGCGCGGGCAGCGGGTGCGGCGTGGCGAAGGTGACGACGAGGCGTTCGCTCTCGATGCGTGCTGTAGCAGGCGCGGGCTCCTGACGCGAGCGGGTTTTGGCGACGAGGATTTCTGGCCACTCGGCGGGGGGGACGAGCACGTTCAGGTTCGCGGCCAGGACCGTGCGGCATTGCGCCCTGGCCGCCGGGCCGACCACAAGCGCGTTCCTCGCGACGTCCTTGGCGAGCACGTAGAGCGGCTCGGTGTGGGCCACGCCAAGTCCCCTGCGCTGGCCCTGGGTGTGCCGCCACAGGCCCTGATGGCGGCCCACGACGGTTCCGTCTTCGAGGACGATGGGCCCGGAGCCGGGCAGTCCGGCCGCTTGGCCGCGCAGGAAGGATTTGTAGTCGTCGCCGGGCACGAAGCAGACGTCCTGGCTCTCGCCGGGCAGGGGTGGAGGCAGGCCGCGCGCGGATAGCTCGCCGAGCACGCCTTCCTTCAGCCGTCCGGCCAGGGGAAAGACCGCCCGCGCCAGGTTTTCGGACGGCACCAGGGACAGGAAGTAGCTCTGGTCCTTGCCTGTGTCGCGGCCGCGCCTAAGCGCCGCGCGGGCGTTGGCGTCGTGCGTCAGGCGCGCGTAGTGGCCGGTGGCGATTTTCTCCGCGCCCAGGGCGGCCGCCTTGTCCAACAGAAGCCCGAACTTCAGGCGCGCGTTGCACAGGCAGCAGGGATTGGGGGTCTTTCCGTCCAGGTAGGCCTGCACGAAGGGCGCGACCACGAGGCGTTCGAAGTCGTCCCTAAGGTCGAGGACCGCGAAGTCCGCGCCCAGGGCGGCGCAACGCTCGGCCAGGTCGCGGGCCAGGGCGTCGTGGGGCATGCGGCCCGGCGCGTCGTCCAGAAAGCGGCCGTGCACGCCCAGCACGTCGTGGCCCGCATCCTTGAGCAGGGCCAGGGCAAGGAGGCTGTCGCGGCCTCCGGATAACGCGACGGCGATGCGCTTTTGGGACGGTTTCAGGAGTGAACTTCCCAGTGATGGCGACGTAGTGCGCATATCTACATGTCGCAGGCCAAGAAGTTTTGAAGGGGGTGGGGAGTGGGTTCGGGCGAGGGGAGGGGGAAA